>JBPCWT010000339.1:0-7938 GCA_051009255.1 Ruegeria sp.
AAGCTGATCGCCGAGCATGTGCACGGCTGAGACCCATTCATAAAGGAGATATTATCGTGACCTCTATCCTGAAACCCTATGCGGCGGAATTGTGTCTGACCATAGCGGCCACTGCGCTGCCAGTGATGGCCGATACCCCGATGATCAAGGCCGTGGACGGCGTTGCCAACTATCCCGAAGGTTATCAGGGAACACCGGCGCGGGCCGCTGACGAATACCCGTTTTTGTCGCCAACCAATGCGGCGCTAATATTGATCGATTACCAACCGCCAATCCTGATGGGTGTGCGCAATATTGATCACGAAGACCTAGTTAACAATACGACCGGGCTGATCAAGACCGCCGTTCTGTATGACATTCCGATCATTTTCAGCCATGTCGCGGTTGGTCTGAATGGCTATGATCCCATGATCGAAGAATTGCGCGAACTTGCCCCGAATGCCGTTTTCGTTGACCGCACGAATGTGAACGCATGGGAAGAGCCGGAATTCGTCGCAGCGGTCGAGGCAACCGGGCGGCAGAAACTGATCATGGGTGGGCTTTGGACAGATGTTTGTCTTGCTTACCCGGCGATCGAGGCTGAACAAGCCGGATATGATGTGTATGTGCCAGAAGATGTGGTTGGCAGCATGACCCAGCTTTCGCATGAAAACGGCATGAAGCGTATGATTGCCGCCGGAGTAGAGCCGATCACCTGGAACGTAGTTCCAGCTGAATTGCAACGCGATCACGCGCGCACTGACGTGCTGCCAGAGGTCACTGCAATCTTTATGGAATATCTGTTCAAGGTTGATCCGAATACAACTTGGTAATCTCTTGTTGGTCAGGGGCATTGTTTCCTGGCCAACATATCTTGTCGCGTCAACGCGCAGCGGTAAGACCGATGTTAGGTTTTGACCGGGCCGGTTCCGCATCTTGGGATAGGGCGTCCTCTGTCTGCATATGCCAGAAACATGACGATTTCATCCGGTGCCGGACCATCGGGTACGCACAGTGTCATTGTGTCGAAATGATCAAATGACCATGCATTGTCCTTGTGACCAAGAGGCAAGTCTATCGAAGCACCGATCCCGCCCAGTTTAGCATTTGACGGAATGACCGACTCACCACCTTTCGAAGCGGCACGCATCGGTGCGCCAAGTTTGGGATGAATGACTGCGCCACCGTGTTCCATGTCGCCATCTGTGCCGACGATCACTGCCTTGCCATAGGACACAGGGGGTCCTGCAAGGTCAGCAACGGCTTGCCGGGCAAGTTGTTCTCCGATTTCAGCGCCAATTTCAAACAGGGGTGTTAAATCAGATACAAACCGCCCGGCCAGTGGGTTCTTAAAGACCGCAGCGGCGGCAACCCGCGATACAGGCTCGCAGGGTTCGCCAAAAGAATCTGTGGTTATCCGCTCTCGCAACAGGACGATTTTGCGCGTTCTCAGCATTCGCAGGCCCCTTTTCTATGCATGAACCCAGAATGGTCACAAGCTGGTCCAGTGTCGAATTGTTTCTAACCCTAAGAATATGTTCCAGGGGTTTTGGCGGTCGCATTAGACCCCAATGTTCATCTGACTTTATCACTCGGGTGGCCGGTTCGCGGTGCCGGGCGGCAAACAGTGACAGGTTTATGCGTGTGATGCTTTGCTCGCAATTCCGTCGGTCTGAATCTGCGCCCCGCGCCTAGTCCAGCAGTGCCAGCAGGTCTGTGTGCAACGTCTGAGGTATCTCGACATATCCGCGATCCAGATTGCGGGCGCGGGCGGCAAAGCGGCGTTGCGAAGGCAGGCGCGCGCCCTGATCCACGATGTCGGCAAACAGCCGTTCGGCACGGGCATCGTTGGCCTCGGACTGACCGCCGCTGAATTGCTCGGGGTCAAAGGCGACGACAATTTCGCCATGATAAGGCGCGCCACCGGCACCTGCGTCAAACTCTTTGCTTTCCAGGCTGGTCATATCGTCGATAAGCGGACCGGCCAGCAGTTCGATCATGATCGACAGCGCCGATCCCTTGTAGCTGCCAAAGGTCATCATTGCGCCTTCAAGCCCGGCCTCGGGGTCGTTGGTCGGGTTGCCGTTCTTGTCGATCGCAACGCCATCGGGCAGGGGTTTCCCGGCGCGCTTGTACAGTTCGATTTCACCCCGCGCAAACGCGCTGGTGGCAAAGTCGAAGGTAAACGGATCCTTGCCCTTTCGCGGCCAGCTAAAGGCCAGCGGGTTCGTCCCCAGGCTGCCGCGCGTCCCGCCGGCAGGGGCGACCCATGCGTGGCTTGGCACCATTGCCATTCCGGCCAGACCGGCCTGTGACAGGCCCTCGACTTCGGGCCAGAGGGCGGAAAAATGATAGCAATGGTTGATCGCCATGGCGGCGATGCCATGCTTGCGGGTTTTTTCGATCAGGTGCGGCAGACCTTTCTGAAATGCCAGCAGCGATATCCCGTTACAGGCGTCCACACGCACAATGGCGTTATCGGATGGTTCCACCAGGGGAACGGCATGGCCGTCGATCTTGCCGGCCTGCATGGTTTGGGCGCACATGAACAAACGAAACAGGCCGTGCGACTGACAATCATCGACCTGACAGGTATACAGCGTTTCCGTGATCGCCGTTGCGTGAGCCGCACCCAACTCGGCCCTGGTCAGGATCTGCATGCTGAGTTGCCGGATTTCGTCCAGCTTCAGTTCGACTGTCGCGCTCATGCTCCACCCTCCGCAAGGCAATGTAATGGATGATGGATACAGACTAACACAGTTTGTTATCAACCCGTCCATGCCGTCCGGCAGACCGGATTTTTAGTTGGAAAACCAATAAAAGGCAGATATTTGTATCCAAAATTCAAAACAGAGACGCGACGTGGCAGCAAAGCGCGCAATAACCCGGCAAAGTCTACCAGATGTCATCGCCAGCGATGTTCGCGAGCGTATTCTGAGCGGCGAACTGGCCGAGGGGGAAACCATTCGGCAAGAGGCACTGGCCGAGGAATACGATGTGTCCCGGATGCCTGTGCGCGAAGCATTGAAACAGCTGGATGCCGAAGGCCTGGTGCTGCTGACGAACAACCGCGGGGCATCCGTCACCAAGCATTCGCTGCAGGAAATCGGTGAGATTTTCGATCTGCGCGTGTTGATCGAAGTTGACCTGTTTCGCCGGTCAATTCCTGAAATGACAACGACCGATTTCGCACATTGCGAGCGGATACTGGAACAGATGGAATCGTCTTTTGCCGCCAATGATGTGGGCAAGTGGGGGGCATTGAACTATCAGTATCATTCGGCGCTTTATGCCGCGGCCGGGCGCAGCCTGACGAACGAGCTGTTGCATCGGGTCAACCTGCAATCCGACCGTTATGTGCGCATGCATCTAAGCGTCATGAAACAGCGTGAACCGGCCCGGATAGAACACCGCGAATTGCTGAAACTTGCCAGCGGGCGACAGGTGGACGCCGCCTGTGCGCTGCTGGCTGAACACATCGGGCGCACCAAGGAGCAGTTGTTGAAACTGGTCGCTGCCAAGCGCGCGGCAGAGAGTACCTAACCCGCAAGCGTGCAGGAAATCACTTGTGAACTGGCGGAATTGTTCGAACAATGGCGGTCATGAGGTCCAAGCGTATCATTCCCGACAAGGAAGAAGAGGCCGGGGACGTCGGGCCTGCAAGTATCTATGATACCGATCCGCCCGACGATGACGATTTATGGTTCCTGCCACCTGATGATGATGGCGAGCAGGAGGATTTTCTGCCGCCCGGTCCCCGGGCCGATCGCCGTTTGCTGTTCGACCCGTTGGACTGGCGCGCAGCGCAGGCGCAGCTTTCTTATGAACTGGCGGATCTGGCGGCTGTGTTCGGCGCACTGGATGAACGGTTAAGGGCAGGCCCGAAAGGGTGGACGCATCGGCTGGCGCTGATGGAGGTGTCCGATCTGGGCTGGTGGACCGGGGACCGGATCGGGGTGGATCGGCTGGCGCTGTGGACGGGATTGCGAATTGGTGCAACCGGGGATGATGTGCAGGCTTTGTCGCGTGCGGGCTGGGCCGTGCGGCGGCTGACATCCGGGGCGGCACCCGGCGATGGCGGATGGGAGACCGGCCTGACCGCATTTCTGGATCGCGCGGCATCGGGCATCGAGGATGTGCCCGAGGCGGTGGCCGATCTGGCCGAGGTTTTTCAGAACGCGTCGGGCCTGCATCCGGCGACGCAGGCCGCGATGGCATTTCATGCGTGGCGCTCGCTGTCGCAGGGGGCAGGGCAGGATACCGAGGCGGCGATCCTTTCCGCCCGGCATGCCGCGACGATGGGTCGGGGCGGGGCGTTGTTTCTGCCGCTGGCCTTGTCCGGGCCGGGCGCATTGCGCGCGACGGGAGAGCCCCGGGAAAAGCTGGCGGCGTGGTTGCGGGGAACAGGGCAGGCGGTGCTGGCGGCGCTGCTGCATCTGGACCGGGTCAGCGCGTGGCACAAACGCGCAACAGAAGAGACGCAGGACCTGAGCGGGCGAACGCCGCCTATTCTGATCGATGTTCTGACGGCATGGCCGATGGTTTCGGCGCCATTGGCGCAAGAGTTGACGCAAGCGTCTCGCGCGGCAGTCCAGCGGAACATGGATCGGTTTGTCAGTCGCGGGTTGATCCGCGAGGTAACGGGGCAGGGGCGCTATCGGGTCTGGACTGCGGCGCTCTAGGTTTTGGTAAATCAGACGTTATCCAGCAACCAATCCCGAAAGGTGCGGGCCGGGGGGCGCAGGGCCGCGCGGTCAGGATAGATCAGGTGATAGGCCTCTTGCCCGGGGACACTGATACCGGGCAGACAGGGAACGAGGCCTGAAACCTGCATGATCCGGTCAGAGGCCGGCGCGCGGGCCAGCGCAATGCCCATGCCATTGGTGGACAGTTCGGCAGCCATCAGCGAGTTGTCGGCAAAGAAATACCGGGCCTGCCCGTGTGACAGGCGCAGGGATTCGAACAAATGTGGCCAGCTGGCGCGGTGGGTCGAAACCTCGATCAGGGTAAATTGCATCATGTCCTGTGGCGTCTTGACTCGTGCCGCGATTTCGGGCGGGGCCACGGGATACAGAACCTCGCGCATCAGTTCGTCCCCGTCAGTGTCAAACAGCGATGGGTTACCGAACACGATCTGCAGGTCGGTGAACCGATTGGCAAAGTCCGAGATCACGTTGCCCGTGCTGAGCGACAGGTGATCTTTGGGTGAGCGGTTTGAAACTCTGGTACATTCTGCGCCAGAAATCCGTGTGCAAACAACAATACCGACTGAACAAACAACCTTTGTTCCCGGCTTTCCCCAAACAGGCCCGTTGTTGCGGTTTCCAGCATCAGCAAGGATTGCTGGACCGATGGCAGATAAGCACGCCCCGCCTCTGTCAGGGTGACGGAATGGGCGTGCCGGTGAAACAGCGGGGTGCCCAGACGGGTTTCCAGCGCCCTGACCTGTTGGCTGACAGCGGCGGCCGACATGTTCAGTTGCACGGCCGCGCGGGCAAAGCTTTCGGTGCGGGCGGCGGCCTCGAACACGCGGAGCCAGTTGAGCGAGGGGATACGGGTTGTCATGAAAATAGGCTAAGCAAAACTTAGCCTGACCGGCAAGACAAACCGTTCTGAGATCACGGCCGACAGCAGTAGCTTTGCCTGCAGCGTACGATCCATCCTGAAAACGAGCCCTGCCATGACAAGCCCTGTCAAAGCGCCGCGACCCAAGCGCAAAGTCTGGAATTACACCCCGCACCTGCCGATCCAAACCGCCCCGTACTGGGATTGGCCGTTGAAGCCGCTGGCGGCGCTGCGATACCTGCTGCAAAGCTGGAACCCGCTGGCGTTGCGGGCGCTGTTACTGGGGTTCGCCATCCTGACCTGGACCTATCTGACGCCGTCCCTGACCCGGATCGAAACATTCAGCTGGGATTGGGTGGCCGAGATCTGGTTTCGCAATTTCTGCATTCTGATGGTGGTCGCCGGTGGGTTGCACCTTGTCTTGTGGAAGTTCCGCACGCAGGCGGACGAATACCGCTATGACTTGCGACCGATGATGAAGGGGGCCAAGGTGTTCACCTTTAGAAATCAGGTTTGGGACAACATGTTCTGGACCCTCGGCCCGGCGCTGATGTTCTGGACATTCTGGGAGAGTTTGATCCTGTATGCCTATGCAAACGGCTGGGTGCTGATGATCTCGCTGGACGGTAACCCGGTATGGTTCGTGGTTATGGTGGTGTTTGTCCCGATCTGGGCGGGTTTTCATTTTTACTGGCTGCCCCGGGTGCTGCATGTGGGCCCGTTCTATACCAAGGTGCACGCCTGGCATCATCGCAACATCAACACTGGGCCGTGGTCGGGGCTTGCGATGCATCCTGTTGAAAGCTTTTTCCTGATGTTCGACACGATGATCTTTTTCCTGCTGCCCTCACATCCTGTCCACGCGATTTTCCTGCTATTTCATCATGGGATCGGCGCGCCGACCTCTCATGCCGGGTTCGAGCATGTGAAGATCGGTAAAAAGGCGAAATGTCAGCTGGGCGATTTTTTTCACCAGCTACATCACAAGTTTTTCGATTGCAATTACGGCACGTGGGAAACCCCGTGGGACGAGTGGTTCAACACGTTCCACGATGGCACTGACGAGGGCAATGAAATGGTCAAGGAACGCCGCCGCAAGATATGGGCCGCCGACAAATGACGCTGTGACCGGGCGCGTTCAGCGCCCCACGCCGACATAGGATTCAAAGCCGGAACTGCGGGCGATGTCTTCGGAATAGATGTTGCGCAGGTCGATCATACGTGCCGTTTTCATGGTATTGGACAGATCGGTCAGGTTCAGGGCGCGAAACTCGTTCCATTCCGTCAGCAAGACAACGGCGTCGGCATCCTTGGCCGCCGCATATGGATCGTCCGACCATTCGACGCCGGGCAACAGCGCCTCGCCCTCGGACCGGCCCTGGGGATCGACCACGCGGACTCGGGCGCCGCCGCCGATCAGCGCGGGAACGATCGTCAGAGAAGGGGCATCGCGCATGTCGTCGGTGTTTGGTTTGAAGGTCACGCCCAGAACGGCAATGGTTTTGCCGTTAAAGCTGTCATCGCAGACCTCGCGGATTTTTTCGATCATGCGTTTCTTGATCTCGTCATTCACGCGGATAACGGATTCGGTGATCTGCATCGGAAACGCATGTTCCTGACCGATCCGCGCCAGCGCCGCGGTATCCTTTGGAAAGCATGAGCCACCATAGCCGGGTCCGGCATGAAGGAACTTGTTCCCGATCCGACCATCCAGACCGATGCCGCGCGCCACCTCTTTGACATCGCCGCCGACGCGTTCGCAAAGACCGGCGATTTCATTGATAAAGGTGATCTTGGTCGCCAGAAACGCATTCGCGGCGTATTTGATCATTTCGGCGCTTTCCAGATCGGTGGTCAGGATCGGAAAGTCGCGCAGGTAGAGCGGGCGATAGATTTCGGCCATCACCTCGGCTGCGCGGTCGCTTTCGATGCCGACAACCACGCGGTCCGGGCGCATGAAATCGTCGATCGCCGCGCCTTCGCGCAGAAACTCGGGGTTAGAAGCGACATCAAATTCGGCCTTTGGATTTGCGGCGGCAATGACCTCGCGAACCTTGCGATTGGTGCCAACCGGAACCGTGGATTTTGTAACCACCACGGTATAGCCCGAAATGGCGTTGGCAATTTCCTCGGCCGCGGCCATCACATAAGTCAGGTCAGCATGACCATCCCCGCGCCGGGTGGGTGTGCCCACGGCAATGAACACGGCATCGGCGCTGGCGACGGCGTCGGCAAGATCGGTGGTGAAGGTCAGGTGCCCTGCAGCAACGTTCTTGGCCATCAGCGTATCCAGACCCGGCTCATAAATCGGAACCTGCCCGGCCTGAAGCATTTCGATCTTTGCGGCGGCCTTGTCGACGCAGATCACGTCATGGCCGAAATCCGAGAAACAAA
>JBPCWT010000340.1:0-4025 GCA_051009255.1 Ruegeria sp.
AACGTCCAGCGCGCCCATGAAAATAAAGGGAAAGCACAATACGTTGTTGAACTGATTGGGAAAATCGCTGCGCCCGGTTGCAATAATGGCGTTTGGGGCCACTTCGCGTGCGGCTTGAGGAAGGATTTCCGGCGTCGGGTTTGCCAAGGCAAATATGATCGGTCGGTCAGCCATTTTTGAAACCATCTCGGGCTTTAGAACATTTGGCCCCGACAGGCCAAGAAACAGATCTGCCCCGCCAATGACGTCATCCAATGTGCGCAGGTCGGATTTTTGTGCAAACTGGTCTTTGTGAGGGTTCATGTCCTCGGACCGGCCTTCGTAAACCAACCCGTGAATGTCGCACAGCCAGATGTTTTCGCGTTTGACGCCCAGCTTGACCAGCATGTTCAAACACGCGATGCCTGCCGCGCCGCCGCCGGTCGAGACGATCTTGATTTCTCCAAACGACTTTCCGGCGACGTGCAGGGCATTTTTTGCTGCTGCGCCAACCACGATTGCAGTGCCATGTTGATCGTCGTGAAAAACGGGGATGTTCATCCGCTCGCGGCAGAGTTTTTCCACGACAAAACAATCGGGCGCTTTGATGTCTTCCAGATTGATGGCGCCAAACGTCGGCTCAAGGGCGCAAACGATATCGGCCAGCTTTTCTGGATCGGGTTCGTTTACTTCGATGTCGAAACAATCGATCCCGGCGAACTTCTTGAACAGTACCGCCTTGCCTTCCATCACTGGTTTCGAGGCCAGCGCGCCGATGTTCCCCAACCCGAGCACTGCAGTTCCGTTCGATACCACGGCCACAAGATTACCACGAGCTGTGTAACGTTCTGCATCTGATGGGTTTTCTTTGATTTCAACACAAGCCTCAGCCACTCCGGGAGAGTAGGCGCGCGCCAGATCCCGACCATTCGCCATCGGCTTTGTCGCCTTGATTTCCAGCTTACCGGGCTTGGGAAACTCGTGGTAATCAAGGGCGGCCTGGCGCAGGTTTGGGGTGTCGGACATCGGCTGTTCAGCTCCATTTTTAAAATTGATTTAATACTAAACTAAATCCAGAGGCTTGGCTACGGACGGATGATCGCATGCCGATTCCATATGTAACAGCTTTTCTGGCTGGCGGATTGAAATTCCGTAACAGGACATTGGTTAGGTCAATTGCAAAGCCAAGCTCGGCGGGCGCAATTTTCGATTGGCCTTTTTGTCGATGTTCTGGTCGGATGGCGTCAGAAACAAATCAAAGAGAACAATAAATGTCGGACACAAGGAATTCTCCCCAAACCCGGACCGTCGCAGAATTCCGTCTGCCAACGGAAGAGTTACGCGATGATATCCCGTTTTACACCAAGGTTCTGGGTATGCGGATGGACATGATTTATCCAGCAGACGACCCACGCACTGCTGTGTTTTCCGGTCACGGACTACGATTGCGCGTCGAAAAAGGCGCACCAGAGCAACCGGGAACAATCCGAATTCTGACCGATCACCCAGATGATTTTCGGACGGCAAACGTAGTCTTGTCGCGCCCAACGGTACCAAGGTCGAAATTGATGAGCGTAATCCACCCTTGGTGATGCCCGAAACCGCGCATTCATTTGTTGTGCGGCGACTGAAAGATCAGGCACCTTGGATCATCGGGCGGGCCGGAATGCATTATCGCGATCTGGTTCCTTCGCGTCTTGGCGGTTCAATTATTGCCAGCCATATTCGCATCCCCGATGGGGGCCCAGTGCCGGACATGGTCCATTTTCACAAGGTCGGTTTTCAGTTGATATTCTGCATTCATGGCTGGGTTGATGTTGTGTACGAAGATCAGGGCGCAAAGATGCGTCTGACGGCGGGGGACTGCTTTATCCAACCGCCCGAAATACGCCACCGAGTTCTGGAGGCGTCGGACAATGTTCAGGTGATAGAGATCGGTGTGCCCGCTGAACATGTCACTGAAATTGATCACGAAATGGAACTGCCAACACCTCAATTCCGTCCTGAACGGGAATGGCACGGACAGCGGTTTGTGTATAATCAGGCCAAGGATGCGGAATGGGTTCCGTTCCGCCTGCCGGGTTATGTCTGTCGCGATACGACAATTGCGGAAAACACCAAAGGCGTCGCAGGCGTGCAAGTCGTGCGTAGGGGTCAGGGAGAGCCGCGCTGGGCCAGTCACGATACCGATATCCATTTCACATTTGTCATGGGTGGAGAGGTGACATTGGAAGGCGAAGGTCGCGAACCTTACCGTCTGGAACATGGCGACGCATTTGTGATTCCGCCGGGAATGCGAACGTGCCTGAGCGATCCGTCAGTTGATGTAGAGCTACTGGAAGTCACTTTGCCGGGGACATTCAAAACGACGTTGGATTAAGTAAAAAAATGTCAGCGGAAAACGGCGTCGGGGGCTTCAAATCCCCCGGCGCTTTCATTTAGGTTAGGTTATTCTGACCAGATGATCAAAAATTGGGGAATCGTCATGCAGCTCAAACAGGCGGCCTTGCAGGTTCGTGAAAACGCCCACGCGCCATATTCGAACTTTAAAGTTGGCGCAGCGATCCGCGCGGCATCAGGTGTCGTGTACTCGGGCTGTAACGTGGAAAACGTGGCATATCCCGAAGGAACCTGTGCCGAAGCAGGCGCAATCGCCGCCATGGTTGCCGCCGGAGAGCGCGAGTTGTCCGAGGTCTATGTCGTAGCCTCCAGTTCCCAGCCCGTGCCGCCCTGTGGCGGTTGCCGTCAAAAGCTGGCGGAGTTCGGTAATGGAGATGTCGTTGTTACTCTGGCGACGGTCGACGGGGTCGAACAACAGACGACAATTGCGCAACTTTTGCCGGGCGCGTTCGATGCGTCGCATATGGAAGGTTCCTAAATTAATGGACGCGCGATCGATTATCGCGAAGTTGCGCCGGCACGAGGTGCCAAACGCTGACGAGCTACGCTGGTTTGCACAGGGGCTGGCGGATGGCGGCGTCAGTGATGCACAGGCCGGAGCGTTTGCGATGGCCGTTTGCATGGGTGGTTTGGGGGCGTCGGGTCGTGCGGCGCTAACCTTGGCCATGCGCGACAGTGGTGATGTTCTGGAATGGGATCTGGAAGGGCCGGTGATCGACAAACACTCCACCGGTGGCGTCGGTGACTGCGTCAGCCTTGTGCTGGCTCCGGCCTTGGCGGAATGCGGGGCCTATGTCCCGATGATTTCGGGCCGCGGGCTGGGCCATACCGGTGGGACACTGGACAAGCTGGAGGCGATTCCCGGGGTTAGTACCCAGATCGGGCAGGACAGGCTGACTCAGGTTTTGCGGGAAACTGGGGCGGCAATTGTCGGGGCGACTGCGCAAATTGCGCCAGCAGACAAACGACTTTATGCGATCCGGGACGTGACGGCCACAGTCGAAAGCCTGGATCTGATTACTGCGTCGATCCTGTCAAAGAAGCTGGCGTCCAGCTCGGATGCCCTTGTGCTGGATGTCAAGGTTGGCAGCGGCGCGTTTATGAAATCCATTGAAGATGCGAGAAAACTGGCAGTGGCGCTGTCTGAAACAGCGAACGCGGCGGGTTGCCGGACTTCGGCCGTTATTACAGATATGAATCAGCCGCTGGCCTCTGCGCTTGGCAATGCGTTAGAGGTTGCCGAGGTCATGAAAGTAATGACCGACGCGTCGGAAACGCCACTGGCAGACATTTCAGCCGAGCTTGGTGGGGTTCTGCTGGCCGATGCAGGGGTTGTTGAAGATGCAGGTTCAGGTCGTGAAATGATCCTGAACGTGATCCGCGACGGACGTGCAGCAGAGCGTTTCGGCCAAATGATGGCAGCCGTGGGCGGACCAGTGCGCTTTGTCGATACGTGGGAGCGATTCCTGCCAGAGGCCAGCGTAATTCAGGAAGTGCCGGCACTGAAGGATGGCTTTGTAACGGCGATCGATGGCGAAGCTTTGGGCCTTGCGGTGGTCGCCCTGGGTGGCGGACGTCAGGTGGAAGGCGATGTGATCGACCCGGCTGTGGGCTTTTCCAACATAGTTCGACTGGGTGACAAGGTT
>JBPCWT010000341.1:0-2564 GCA_051009255.1 Ruegeria sp.
ACCCAGAATTGTCGCAAAGCTCAGCGGCATCAACGTCAACCCGGCAGCGCGCTTTGCCTTGCGGGCTGTCTGAATGTCGACGGGCATCAAAAGTGCCAAGGCCGCCACGTTGTTCATGAACGCCGACAAAACCGCCCCGATTCCGCCCATCAACGCAATATGAGCACCCAACCCACGCGAGGCATCGACCAACGTACGTGTAATCAGGAATACCGCACCAGACCTGACCAGGCCCGCGGACACAACTAAAACCAGTGCAACCACAATGGTGGCCGGGTGACCGAAACCTGCAAAGGCCGCGTCTACGGGAACCACGCCAACAACGACACCCACCAGCAATGCGGTGAACGCCACAAGATCGTACCGAAACCGGCCCCACAAAAGCAGCGCGAAAACGGCAATGAACAATGTGAACAGGATGATCTGGTCCGTCGTCATGCGCCCACCATAGCCACCGCGCCGAACTCGGCAAGCCGCTCTCTTGATCCCTGACCCCGCAAACGTCTATATGAGCGCCGAAACACGTAATCATGACGAGGACGCAACATGGCAGGCCATTCCAAATGGGCCAATATCCAGCACCGCAAGGGGCGTCAGGACGCCGCGCGGTCCAAGCTGTTTTCCAAATTGTCGAAAGAGATCACCGTTGCCGCCAAGATGGGCGACCCCGATCCCGAAAAGAACCCACGCCTGCGCCTGGCGGTGAAAGAAGCCAAGTCGAACTCTGTCCCAAAGGATGTGATCGATCGCGCAATCAAGAAATCGGTTGCGGGTGAAGGCGACGAATACGAGGAAATCCGGTACGAAGGCTATGGCCCGAACGGTGTCGCAGTAATCGTCGAGGCGATGACAGATAACCGGAATCGCACGGCATCGGTTGTCCGTTCGACGTTTTCCAAGAACGGTGGAAATTTGGGCGAAACGGGGTCTGTTGGTTTCATGTTCGAACGCAAGGGAGAGGTCGTGTACCCAGCTTCTGCCGGAGACGCGGACACGATATTCGAAGCAGCGATCGACGCCGGTGCAGAAGATGTCGAAAGCTCGGAAGACGGTCATATAATCTGGAGCGCAGATACTGATCTGAACGAAGTTTCAAACGCGCTCGAGGCTGCGCTAGGCGAATCCGAGTCGACCAAGCTGGTGTGGAAGCCCACAACCACCACAGAACTTGGCCTCGAAGACATGCAAAAGCTGATGAATCTGGTCGACGCGCTGGAAGACGATGATGACGTGCAGCGTGTAACGACAAACTTCGAAGCCACAGACGAGGTAATGGCGCAGCTGTAATTCGGCGCAAAGCCTTATTCAAAAGCCCGGCGAAACACCGGGCTTTTTGCATTTGCGCAATTTTCATCAGGCGCGTGCGACTAAATTTTTTCTTGGTTTTCTGAACGCGAAGCGACGATAAAGAGTGTCAATTTGAAGTTTGAGCCGGGATTTACCCATAGTGGCAGCATCGGCAAGAACATTCGAACGCCGCAACATGTCCGCTTTGACAAGTCAAAGCGTTATGTCGCAGATGGCTTGGACGATGGGCAGCCCTTCGGTGGTTCTTCCATTTCTGGCTGTGGCGCTGGAGCTGCCGATGCTTTTGGCCGGAGCGCTGGTTTCGATCCGCAAGCTTGGCAATATGACAGGCGATATCTTTCTTGCTGATACAATTGCCTCGCAGCGGGAAAAAAACGGGCCGTCGCCTTGTGCGAAGTCTCTCTTGGGGCCTGTTTGTTGCTTGCCGTCATAGTTGCGGCCACGGTCAGTAAGCCGATTGTCGCGATTGCTTTTGTGGCCGGGTTCTTCCTTATTGGCCTGATCGAAGAAGTGCAGGGATTGATGCTGGTCGATTTTCTCAGCGATCACCTGACCTCGAAATCGCGCATGTCGCGCCTGACTGCGGTTGTCATAGGTGCAGCACTTGCCGCCATCGCCCACAGTCACGAAGTCATATGGGCGGTAGTTTTTGTTACATTCGTCAGCGGACTGGCTGCGATTGCCTGCGCAAGACTTGCTACTTATCAGCCAAGTAGCGGGCAGGCACAGCAAGGTTGAAACAGTGTTGCGACAACTGCGAACTTCAGAAAAATGACGATATTTCGTCCAGCGGTTTCTTTAACTTGGCAACCGCAGGCACCTTTGCATCACGTGCCGGATGCCCGCCCGCGATAATCATGGTTGGTTTTTCAGATGCTGGGCGGTGCAAGGCAGCATTTAGAAATCTCATCGGATTAGGCGTGTGGGTCAGTGTGCTCAGTCCCGCGTGGTGCAAGGCCGCCAGCAGAAACCCTGTCGCGATGTTCACACTTTCCGGGACATAGTAGTTTTTGTACCGTGTACCGTCCTCGAACTGGCCCCAGCGCTGCGCAAAAACGACGATCAGCCACGGCGCTACTGTCAGATGCTCCTTGACCGCATTTGTTCCAATCGGTTCCAGCGCCTTGATCCACTCGTCTCCCGCACCACCAGCATAAAAGCGCCGCTCTTCTTCTTCGGCCTCTTCCCTAATGCGCTGTTTAAGAGCTGGATCGGATATCGCGGCAAAGTGCCAGGGTTGGTGGTTTGCACCAGAC
>JBPCWT010000342.1:0-3768 GCA_051009255.1 Ruegeria sp.
GATAATTCCATAAACCACAAGCGTTGCGGCTGAACCCATGGCGACCAGCCACCCCAGTATTTGAGGGGCGCGATCCTTGGGCAACCATTGCAACTGCAAAGACTGGTTGACCGTTTCGTAATAGTGAAAGCCGATAGAGCTGAACAACGTCACGAACAGCAGCCCGCCAAGGCTGGGAAACCACGCTGTTACCGCCGTGGCGACACCCAGCAGTATCAGCGATATCATCGCCAGAACCTGTTCGCGTATGAACAGAATTACCGCGATCACCCCAACCGCCAGAAACCCCGGAATCTCTCTTACCGTGTGCAGCAAACCGATATCGGCACCGTCGAAATTCGCGGCCTCGATGACAAAGTTATTCAGCAGCGCGCTCCACGCGTTAAAGGCGATGGGCATCGTCAGCGCCATAACGAACAAGAGCGTTATGGGGCGGCGCCAGAACGGAAGGCTCTGCGCCTCGGCCAGGGGCATTGGTTTCAGCATGGGCTTCCTCTACGCCCATTCCCCAGCTTTGGCGAGAGAAAAGAGCGGGATGCACATCCACTCTGCATTGATGCGTAGTCAGTAAAAACTTTGAGGATCGATATCCACGGTCAGCCGGATGTCACCCTTTAACCGCAAAGGCGCGATCCAGCGGACGATTGCGTCTTGAATGGGGGCTGCTTTAGGTGCTTTGACCAACAGCCGCACCCGGTGCCGGCCACGGATACGCGCAACCGGGGCGGGAGCGGGTCCAAACACCTGTGCCCCGATCTGGCGCAAGGTGGCGTCGTTGCGAGCCAGAATATTTCCAATGTCGAAAACCGGACCGGCGTCTGGACCGGACAGAACAATGCCGGCCATACGGCCATACGGCGGCACACCGGCTGCTTGCCTGCCGGCGGCCTCGGTTCGCCAGAACCCTTCCTCGTCACCGGACAGGATCGCACGGATCACCGGATGCTCTGGCTGAAATGTTTGCAGCAACGCCTGCCCCGGCTTGTCCGCCCGCCCTGCCCGACCGGCCACTTGCCGCATCAACTGAAATGTGCGTTCGGCGGCGCGCAAGTCCGCGCCGTGCAGGCTCAGGTCAGCGTCGATGACGCCGACAAGAGTCAACTTGGGG
Source organism: Ruegeria sp. (assembly GCA_051009255.1). Taxonomy (GTDB): domain Bacteria; phylum Pseudomonadota; class Alphaproteobacteria; order Rhodobacterales; family Rhodobacteraceae; genus Ruegeria. The sequence continues at coordinate 1,109 of JBPCWT010000342.1, forward strand.
AAGTTGTGGCCCTTGGCCACCAATTGCGTCCCGATGATAATGTCAGCGTCGCCTTCGGCAATTTCCTCGATCTTGGTCTTTAATGCGCGGGCTGACCCGAACAGGTCAGAGCTGAGCATGGCAATACGCGCATCGGGGAACGTCGCCTCGGCCTCTTCCGACAGACGTTCAATTCCGGGTCCGACAGGTGCCAGCTTGCCTTCGACCTGACACGAAGGACAGGCATCGGGCATCGGCTTGGTCTCGCCGCATTGGTGGCACATCAGACGCTTTTGGAATCGGTGTTCAACCATACGGGCATCGCAATGGTCACAGGCAATCTGTTCCCCGCAGGCCCGGCACAGCGTTACCGGCGCGTACCCACGGCGATTGATGAACAGCAGCGATTGTTCGCCCTTGTCGATCCTGTTCTGCACCGCCTGCCGCAACGAAGGCGATATCCACGTTCCCGGCTGCATCTTTTCGGCCCGCATGTCGATCGGCTTCATCTCGGGCAGCACCGCCTCGCCAAAGCGTGATGTCAGGTCCAGTCGTGTATATTTGCCTGCCTCTGCATTGGCCCAGCTTTCCAGCGAAGGCGTTGCGCTGGCCAGAATGACCTGTGCACCGCAGATGGCTGCGCGCAGAACCGCCATGTCGCGGGCGCTGTAGTGAACGCCGTCTTCCTGTTTGTACGAGGTGTCGTGTTCTTCATCGACAACGATCAGACCAAGATTTCGAAACGGCAGGAACAATGCAGACCGTGCACCCACGATCAGTTGGGCATCGCCCTGCCCCACCATGCGCCACACCCGGCGGCGTTCGGTCATCGTAACCCCTGAATGCCATTCCGCCGGGCGTGCACCAAATCGTGCCTGAACACGGGTCAGAAATTCAGCCGTCAGCGCGATTTCCGGCAGCAATACCAATGCCTGGCGCCCTTGGCGCAGCGTCTCGGCCACGGCTTCCAGATAAACCTCTGTTTTGCCCGATCCGGTCACCCCCTTTAGCAGGGTTGTTCCATAATCGCCGGTTTGTAGGGCATTTCGCAATTTCTCTACCGCTGCCGCCTGATCGTCGGTCAGTTCCTTGCCGGGCAGATCTGGATCAAGATGCGGGTAAGGCAGATCGCGCGGGCTGTCTTCTTCTGTTACCGCGCCCTGTTTGGCCAACCCCTTGACGACCGAGGATGTAACGCCAGCCTGCTCTGCCAATTCTTTCAGGGTAAATGCCAGTCCGCCATAATCCCGCAACACCTGCAATACGCGCGTTCGTGCGTCAGTCATCCGGTCAGGTTGGCCTGAGCCCAGGCGATAGACCTTGCGCATTGATGGCGGGTCGCCCAATCCCGGTGCACGCGTTGCCAACCGCAACATCGCGTTCATGGGTGTCAGTGTGTAATCCGCGACGCGGCCCAGAAACACCCGCATTTCTTCGCGCATCGGGGCGACTTCCAGCACACGGATCACAGAACGGATTTTGCTGCGGTCAAAATCGCCCTGCCCCGGCCCCCAAACCACCCCCAGAACTTTGCGAGGTCCCAACGGCACCTCGACAAACGCGCCCAGAAAACAACCGCCCTCGGGCGCTTTGTAATCCAGCGTCCGGTCCAGCGGTTGCGTGGTGAGAACCGCCACAAGCTCGCCTTCGTCGAAATACTCCTGACCGCTCAATGCGCGCCTTTCTTCAGCAGGGGTTTCAGCATGTGTCTCTTTGAGGTAAAGGCATCCGCGACAGAGGCCAACCCATCTAAGGACTGCCCCCATGAAATTCTTCGTAGATACAGCCGAGATCGACGCGATTGCAGAGCTTAACGATCTGGGCATGGTTGACGGCGTGACCACCAACCCATCACTGATCCTGAAATCGGGCCGCGATATTCTGGAAGTGACCAAGGAAATCTGTGATCTGGTCGATGGACCGGTCTCCGCCGAAGTTGTTGCCACCGAAGCCGAGGACATGATCGCCGAAGGGCGCAAGCTGGCAAAGATCGCCTCGAACATCGCGGTCAAAGTGCCGCTGACATGGGCCGGTCTGAAAACCTGTAAAACGCTGACGGACGAAGGGCAGATGGTTAATGTGACGCTGTGCTTTTCGACAAATCAGGCGATTTTGGCGGCAAAGGCGGGCGCGACATTTATCTCTCCGTTCATCGGTCGGCTTGACGACATTAACCTGGACGGCATGGATCTGATCGCGGACATCCGTCAGGTTTATGACAATTACGGGTTGGAAACCGAAATCCTTGCCGCCTCGATACGCACGGTGAATCACGTAACCGACAGCGCCCGGATCGGTGCCGACGTAATTACCGCCCCCCCGGGTGTTATCAAGAAGCTGGCCGACCACCCGCTGACCGAAAAGGGTCTGGAAACGTTCCTGTCGGATTGGGCCAAGACCGGTCAGAAAATCCTTTGATCGTCTAAGCAGAAACATATTTATCATTCAGCGCGGCGCCGAATTGGTGCCGCGTTCTGCATTTATGGCTTTGGCAATTTGTTATCCTTGACCCAATGGGACGGACCGTCAAAGCCATCCATGCAAAAAGAATTGAATTCCACGGTTTTTGGGTAATTTTTTCGACCCAAATGCGTGATTTCATGCTATAAGTCGTCGCAACAAAAAAAATCGGACGCAAAATGAGCAGTAGCCCGAAACTCGAAGACAATTTGCGCGCGGCC
>JBPCWT010000343.1:0-12091 GCA_051009255.1 Ruegeria sp.
GGCCACCTCAGCCTACCAGATCGAAGGGCATGCTTTGGGGGGCGCAGGATCGACCCACTGGGATACTTTCGCCGCTACACCCGGCAATGTGGTGCGCGGTGAAAACGGCGATCTGGCCTGCGATCACTACAATCGTTTTGCCCAGGATCTGGATCTGGTGCGCGAGGCCGGGTTCGACTGTTACCGCTTTTCAACCAGCTTGGCGCGGGTGCTGCCCGAGGGTCGCGGCCCCGTCAACCAAGAGGGGCTGGATTTCTATGACCGCCTGACCGATGCGCTGTTGGAACGCGGCATTCGGCCCTGTGCAACGCTGTATCATTGGGAATTGCCCTCGGCACTGGCAGATCTGGGCGGTTGGCGCAACCGGGACATCGCCGGATGGTTCGCCGATTTCACAGAGATCATCATGGGCCGCATCGGTGACCGCATGCACAGCGTCGCCACGATCAACGAACCATGGTGCGTAAGCTGGCTCAGCCATTTCGAAGGCCACCACGCCCCCGGCCTGCGCGACATCCGCGCGACCGCCCGCGCAATGCACCATGTGCTGCTGGCGCATGGCTCTGCCGTCGAAACGATGCGCGGTCTGGGCATGACCAACCTTGGGGCCGTGTTTAATCTGGAATGGTCAGAGCCGGCAGATGACACACCCGGCGCCCGGCATGCCTCCGCCGTCTATGACGCCATATACAACCGCTTCTTTCTGGGCGGCGTGTTCAAGAAATCGTATCCTCAACTTGTTCTGGACGGGCTTGAACAGCATCTGCCGACCGGTTGGCAGGATGATTTCGACATGATCGGCGCACCGGTCGACTGGTGCGGTCTGAACTATTACACGCGCAAACTGACAACATCAGCAGAAGGCGCGTGGCCGAACCTGACAGATGTCCCCGGCCCGCTGCCCAAAACCCAGATCGGTTGGGAAATCGATCCGGACGCGCTGGGCCGTTTCCTTGTGCGAACCGCGCAGGAATACACCAAGGATCTGCCGATTTATGTCACGGAAAATGGTCTTGCCAGCGCCGAACGTGTTCACGACACCGACCGCATTGATTTCATCGATCAGCATTTGGCCGCTGTCCTCGGCGCTATTGAACAAGGTGTCCCGGTCAATGGATATTTCCTGTGGTCCCTGCTCGACAATTACGAGTGGGCCTTTGGATATGACATGCGATTTGGGCTGGTAGACGTGGATTTCGAAACGCTGCAACGCAGACCGAAAGACTCGTACCATGCGTTAAAGGCCGGGCTGCGCCTGAACGAACCTGCAGTGTAGCGGCTCGCCGCTACTTTCCCCGATAAATCAACAAATCCGGTAAAAACGCCAGCGCCCGGATCACCCATGAAAAGGGCGCCGGAAAATCCGTCCGGAACCGTCTTTTTGTCATAGCCCGAACGACCCTGCTTGCCGCGTCTTCGGGCGTCATCAGCATGGGCATCTTAAAGCTGTTCTTTTCGGTCAGGCGGGTCTTGATGAAACCCGGATTGACCAACCTGACCGTCACGCCCGTTTCGGCCAGATCAAACCGCATCGTTTCAGCCAGCGAAATCAGGGCGGCCTTGCTTGCCCCATAACCAATCGCCGCAGGCAAACCACGATACCCGGCCAATGACCCAACCAGCGTTATGTCGCCCTTTCCGGCGGTCACAAAGCCCGGAACAGTCTCGCCCAGAACCCTAAGAACACCCGAATAGTTTACGTCGCTGATCGCAAGCGCGGTTTCGGTATCCCATTCCGTCGCCCGCATCGGCTCGTACGCGCCAGCGTTGTAGATCAGCCCATCCACCTGTCCGATTTTGGCAACGGCTCGTTGGACCGAGGCCAGATCGGTAACATCAATCGGCACGGCGCTTGCATCGGGCAAGCTGCCGCAAAGGCTTGTCAGCCGTTCGACATTGCGGGACGACAGGATCAGCCTTGCGCCCCGGCTTCCCAATTCCTGCGCAATCGCCCGTCCCAACCCTTCGCTAGCCCCGATCAGCCAATATGTTTTACCATTGAAATCAGTCATGTGCAGGCGTCACTCAATAATGTCCGGGCGGACGTTTACGGTCTTTTCCAGGTTTGATTTTGCTTCCTACAAACAATACGGCGCTGACGCGCAGCCGGATCAAGTTCGACATAATCGGCATCCTTTTCCCACGCAGTCTGTAACCCGGCCTTCAGAAACTAGGGCGGATCAAAAAAACTTCGAGTGTTAATGATCCAATGCCCGACGACGCGCGTAATCCCTTGTAAATTGTCACAAGTGAGGATGACATGTTCGACCAAGCCGGGGGCGCACGGAAAAAGATCGCGATAGTCGGGGCAGGAGTTTCTGGCCTTTCATCCGCTTATTACCTGTCCGAAAACCACGACATAACCCTGTTCGAGGCCGAGCCCAGACTGGGTGGCCACGCACGAACCGTAATGGCAGGACGCAATGGCGATCAGCCGGTTGATACCGGTTTTATCGTGTTCAACTACGCGACCTACCCTTATCTGACACGGCTGTTCGACGAACTTGATGTCCCGGTGACCAAAAGCGAGATGAGCTTTGGCGCGACAATCGACGATGGCCGTATCGAATATGGTCTGAACAATCTGCGCACGCTGACCGCTCAGAAACGTAACCTTGCGCGACCAGCATATTACAAGATGATCGCCGATATTCTGCGGTTCAGCAAAGAAGCCCCCGATGCCGCGCGCGACGACGATACGACCATCGGAGAGCTGGTCGATCAAATGGGCTTCGGCGAATGGTTCCGCCACAACTACCTGTTGCCGATGTGCGGCGCGATATGGTCCACGCCAACAGACAGCGTTGATGGCTTTCCCGCGCGTTCGCTGGTTCAGTTTTTCCGCAATCATGCGCTGCTGGCCAGCGGACGCGCCAAACAGCACCAGTGGTATACCGTTCAGGGCGGCAGCGTCGAATATGTCCGCCGTATCGAAGCTGTGCTTCGCACCCGTGGATGTCAAATCAGATGCGCAACCCCGGTCGAAAGAGTTCAGCGCGCGCCGTACGGCGTCACCATTTACAGCAACGGCCAGCCCGAAGTGTTTGACGAGGTCATCTTGGCCACCCACTCCGATCAAACCCGGGCGATCCTAGGCGATGATGCAACCCCGGCCGAGGCCGACGCCCTGGGCTCGATCAAGTATCAGCCCAACAAGGCGGTCCTGCATTGTGATCCGGGCCAGATGCCCAAACGACGCGCCTGCTGGTCCAGCTGGAGCTACCGTTCCCATCAGGGAAAAGTCGGCGTGACCTACTGGATGAACCGTCTGCAGAACATCCCGGACTCAGACCCCCTTTTCGTCACCCTGAACCCCCCGACCGATATCCCGTCTTACAAGATCTATGACGAGGTCGATTTCGCCCACCCCGTTTTCGACAAGGCCGCAATGCGCGCGCAGATACAAATCCGCGAAATGCAGGGCCAGAACCGAACCTGGTTCGCCGGAGCTTATAACCGGCACGGGTTCCACGAAGACGGAATTGCCAGCGCGATGCACGTGATCGAACGGATCAACGGCGCACCACAACTTTCAGGAGCTAGAAATGGCACAGTTGAAACAGCTACACCTCTTGGCGACCCGGCAGTTATCTGACTTTTGGCGCGCAACGCTTCTGTCGCTTGCCGTGCTATTTGTTCCGGGCACTGTCTGGGCGTCGCCGGTATTTGGCCTGATCGACAATGCAGACGTGCGCGGCGCGGCGACGTTCCGCTATCTGGGCTTTCCGCTGTATGACGCACGCCTTTACACCCCCGGCGGCGCACCGCTCGACTGGCAGGACGATTTCGGTCTGGAACTGCAATACCGACGGAACCTGACGCAAAAAGATCTTGTCGAGGCGACGTTGCTGGAAATGGACCGCATCGGTTCGGGCGCTCCGGTTAAGGATCAACTGGATAAATGCTTTTCGGCGGTTCGAAAGGGCGACAGCTATCTTGCGATTTCGCAAGGGCCCAACAGGATCGATTTCTGGCGGAACGGCCAAAAGACCTGCACGCTGGCCTATCCGGGGATCAAGCGCAGTTTCATGTCCATCTTTCTGGGCAGCAACACAAAATCGGCGTCCTTTACCCGGCGGTTGCGCGGACAATGAACGTCTATCCCCGGGTCAGCCTTTACGCCCTGATGCTCGCGGCGGCTGGAATACCACTGTATATCCATCTGCCGCGCTTTGCGTCGGTCAATCTGGGCTTTGGTCTGGGTGCCATCGGAACGGTCTTGCTGCTGATCCGCTTGGTTGATCTGGTGCAGGACCCAATGATCGGATGGGCAATCGATCGTTGGCCACACAGACAAAAGCTGTTTGCCGCCAGCGCTGCAATCGGCCTTGCCATCGGGTTTCCCCTGCTCTTCACGCTTTCACCCGGGTCCAGCCTGACGGCGCTGGTCGCAATTCTGATCCTGCTGTTTTCCGCATACAGTCTGGGTACCATCCTTCTGTATGGTCGCAGTGCAACGCTGGCAAAAAAACCCGACGCAAAAGAGCTGATGACCCTTGCCGCCTACCGCGAAGGCGGACAGCTGGCAGGCGTTGTAATCGCGGCCAGCGCCCCGGCACTGCTGGTCGCACTGGGCGCAACATCGCAGGGGTATCCTGCCTTTGGGCTGTTTCTGGGCGTTCTGGCGATAATGACCGCGCTGATAACCCGCCCGATCTGGCAACGCACACCAATCACGGGCGAAACGCTGTCCGTTTCAGGTCTGGGACAGTCTGGCGGACTGCGATTGTTGTTCCTTGCCCTGATTAACAGTTTGCCGGTGGCCATAACCTCCACCTTGTTTTTGTTTTTTGTCGAAGACCGCCTGCAACTGCCGGGCAAGGCGGGACCGCTGCTGATCCTGTTTTTCCTCAGCGCCGGTTTCAGCGTTCCGCTTTGGGCACGCATCAGCAATCGCATCGGGGCCAAGCGGACATTGATGATCGCAATGCCGCTGTCCATTGCCGGGTTTGTCGGCGCGGCTGTGCTGGCCGCTGGCAATCTGGCAGGCTTTGCAGTGATCTGCGTCGCCTCTGGCGCGGCGCTTGGGGCAGACATGGTTGTGCTGCCAGCGATGTTTTCTGTGGCGCTGACCCGTGCCGGACTGAACGCCTCGGCTGCATTTGGCATCTGGTCTTTTGCCGGAAAACTGGGCCTTGCCCTTGCCGCCTTTTTCACTTTGCCGCTGCTTGAACGCAGCGGGTTCATTCCGGGCCAATCAAATTCGGCGCAGGCGCTCAACACCCTGAATCTCGCCTACTCCGTCTTGCCCTGCATTCTCAAACTCGGCGCGTTCGGAATGGTCCTGACGCTGCCAACAGAGGAAACCACCACATGACACTTGCCGCCATCCTGATGCTCATCATCCTGGCCGGCCTCTTTTACCGGTCTCGCTTTCTAAGCTTTCGCTCTCAGTCACCGTCCGACTATGTCGGCACCGGGCCTGAATTCTCGCTCATGAAACAACTGAACGGCGAACTGCTGTCCGAAGGCGTTATCTATGGTCCGAGCGGCAAAGTAGCCAACAGCTTTGTCGCACGCATGGTTGGTGAATGGGACGGCAAGAACGGAACGCTGTCTGAATACTTTACATATTCCAACGGCAAGCAGATCACCCGCAAATGGTATCTGAAAATGGGAACCGGAGACACGTTTGCCGCAACCGCCGACGACATCGTCGGGGTCGGCAAGGGAACGATTGCGGGCGCGACGGTCAAGCTGGAATACCGGATAACGCTGCCAGAGGACGCCGGGGGCCACACGCTTGATGTGACCGACTGGATGTACCTCACCGATAGCGGCGTCATCATGAACCGGTCAGAAATGCGCAAATTCGGGATCAAGGTGGCAGAACTTGTCGCAACCATCCGTCCCAGCGCGGAATTGAAACCGCATTTTGCCGGGGCGACGAACGGATACGACACCACCGCTGAGTCGCACCCCCTGCAATAAGGCTGGAAAAGATGCTGAAACGATCCCTCATCCTGATCTGCCTGTTGGTTCTGACGTCATGCGCGGCCAAACCCCGTGTGCCCGACACGTTTTTGTCGAGCCGCGATTTGAACCTTGAAGAATTCTTCGAGGGCAAATCCGTGGCCTATGGCCAGTTTCAGGACATCCTTGGAAACGTCTCGCGCCGCTTTACCGTCGATATTGACGGCACATGGGATGGCGAAACCCTCAGGCTGGTCGAAGATTTCACCTATGACGATGGCGCCACCGAACAGCGCATATGGACCTTGACCAAGGTTAGCGAAAACGAATGGACTGGCACTGCCCCCGGCGTTCTGGGGCAGGCCAACGGGATCGAGCGCGGCGACACCTTTAACTGGAAGTACAAGATCGACTTACCCGTCAAAGACGGAACCATGCGCGTCGATTTCGACGACTGGATGTGGCTGCTGGAAGATGACCGCCTTTTGAACCGCGCCTACCTGTCCCGGTTCGGCTTCCGCTTGGGAGAGGTCGTGATTTTCTTCGAGAAAAAGAGCTGATCCACAACCAAACGTCTCCGATCGGCCCTCATTTGCGGTTTCTTCTCCACTTCCAAAGACCTTCTAGTTCCCCATGAACGCTAACTTTTTTCACACGGACGCCAAAAAATCTGATATACGCGCTCCCCAAATCGGGAGATATTCATGAATGCATTATCAAGAATAAATAAGGGCCTTCGCATAGCGCTTAAGGACGGGCGCGTGAAGGGGCTACTATACTTCACTGCCGGTATGATCCTGTGGGCATCCGTGTTTTACCACTATGTCGAAGGTTGGGCATGGCTCGACTCGATCTACTTTTCCGTCGTGACGATATCCACCGTGGGATACGGCGATTTCTCACCCGAGACGGCAGGCGGGAAAATTTTCACCATGTTTTACATCCTTATCGGACTGGGCGTTTTCGTAACGGCGGCCACGACCATCGCGGATTCAATCCTGTCCCAACACGAAGACAAGGAAAACGAAGAATAATCCCGAAAGTTGGCCGTTTGCCATGTCTTGCCTGAGTTTGAGCCGACCTGCACAGGCTTTCGGCAAGCGGTTGATGCCCCTTGCAACCTAACCGAATAAAGTCTCAAAGCGATATTTTGTATACATATAGCGTTTCTTGAGTCTAAAATTAAAAAAAAATGATACTGCTCAGGGTCCTATGCCCCTGACCGTATTGATATTTAAGAACTTTGGAGGGATGGAATGGAAAAATCACAGGACGCAAAGATCGTCGATCTGGCAATACGCTTATTGTTCCTTGGATTGTTCATTTACAGCGCACTTGTAATGATCGCCCCCTTGGCCAGCGTTGTCATGTGGGCTGCGATCCTCTGTGTTGCGCTGTATCCGGTGTTCGACTGGCTACAGGGCAAACTTGGCGGGCGTAAGTCGCTTGCCTCGACTTTGCTGGTTCTTCTGGGACTGCTTCTGACGTTAGGCCCAATAGCTACGGCGGTTTCCGGCGCGGCAGAATTGGGCGCGGACTTCGCGGAACAAGCAGACAGCGGTCAATTGAAAGTTCCGCCACCGCCAGAGGGGCTCAAGGATATTCCAGTTGTTGGTGCCAAGCTTACCGATGTCTGGTCGATGTTTGAAAGAAACCTTGACGGAGCACTGCAAAAATACGGTCCTCAGATTCTCGAGGTCACGAAGTCTCTGTTCGGCAGAGTTCTGAGCATTGGTTTCGGCCTTCTCGGATTGGCCCTGTCTGTGATTATCATGGGCATTTTGTTTGCTCCCGGGCCAAAGATGGTTGGTGGCCTGCAAAAATTTGGCAATCGCGTTTTCGCGCCCCGTGGCGGCGAATTTGTAACTCTCGCAGGCGCTACAATCCGCAACGTGACCAAAGGCGTCATCGGCGTTGCTGCAATTCAGGCCGTTGTCGTCTGGGTCCTGCTCAGCGTTTTTGGCATCTCCTCGGCGGCGACCCTGGCGTTTATCAGCCTGATCCTTTCCATCATTCAAATTGGCCCCGGCCTCGTGCTTTTGCCGGTTGTCATCTACGCGTGGAGCTCGATGTCAGGTGGCGCAGCGCTGATCTTTACCGTGTTGGCCCTGCCCGTCGCAATCATGGACAGCTTCCTGAGACCGGTTTTCATATCCAAAGGTCTGGACACTCCGATGCTGGTCATCCTGCTGGGCGTGCTTGGCGGTATGATGGCCTACGGCCTGGTCGGAGTGTTCATGGGACCGGTTCTGCTGGCCGTCTTTTACGAACTGTTCAAAGTCTGGTTTGATGAATCGACGGGTGCGCCTGAAGAGGCCGAAGGAGCAGCGGAATGAGAAAGACGATCTGGACTACGGTTGCGATACTTCTCATCTTCCTGATCTGGTATCTTGTCGCAGACCGAAGAACGCCTTTCACCGGAAATGCCCGGGTTAAGGCAGTTGTGACACAGATTGTTCCCCAGGTAACGGGGACGGTTACCGAAGTATTGGTCGAGAACGGGCAAATCGTGAACACAGGCGATGTTCTTGTTCGAATTGACCGCCGGCCTTACGAAATAGAACGGACAAAAGCCGAAGCTGATCTTGAATCAGCGACACAGGAAGTTGGCGCTTCTTCTGCCGAAGTCAGCGCTGCTCAGGCAAAATTGGCCCGTGCTCAAAGCGATCTGGATACGATACGGTTGCAGGCAGAACGCGTTTTCGCGCTGGAGAAAAAGGGGCTGATCTCTGTTTCGCGCGCAGATGATGCGCGTGGTCAGCTGGCCGAATCCGAGGCGAACCTTGAAAACGCCGAAGCCGATCTTGAACGCGCCAAGCAGAAACTGGGTGAAGAGGGTCGGGAAAACCCGAAAATCCAACGCGCATTGGCGGCGTTGGCTGATGCAGAGCTGAACCTGGAATGGACGGAACTTAAGGCACCTGCCACCGGCGTCATCTCGAACCTGTTGATCGCGCCGGGAACTTATGCGCGCTCTGGGCAGGATCTTTTGACCTTTCTCGACGCCACGGATGTCTGGATCGAAGCGTACTTTAAGGAAAACAACCTTGGCCGTGCCAAGGTGGGTTCACCTGTAGACGTGGTGCTGGATATGCACCCTGGGGTAATTGTGCCCGGAGTTATCGAAAGCTTTAGTGGCGCCGTATCTCTGAGCGGTACTGACGATCCCGGACAACTTGCAAGCCCGCCCAGCACCAAGGGTTTTTTACGCGAACCAGAAAGGTTTCCAGTACGCATCGTTCTGCCTGGGTACGAGGCCGGGAATGCGGATGACGATTTGCGATTCAAATTGAACGGACAGGCTGACGTGGTCATGTATCTCAGCGATGACACGTTCCTGAACCTAATCGGCCGCGCGTATATCAAAGTGGTTTCAGTGATGTCATATGCTTATTGACGACCGGAGAGCTGTTCTTCGGCTGACGATCGGGACGACGGCGGTGTTTGGCCTCGGCCTGTATCTCGGCTGGCCGCTTGCAGTTGTCGGCGCGGTTTTCGCAGCAATGTTTCTGCAGGCTCCGGTTGCGCTGCCTCTGGCAGTGTTCGGAAAGCTGTTCATCTTTTCGATTGGCCTGATGTTCCTGTCGTTTCTTCTGTCCGCGATAATGGCCCCCTATCCGCTTGTGTTCCTTGCCCTCGTCGCAATCGGGATCATCATGTCCTTTACCTGGACGATTGCAGGTGCAGGGGTCTTGCCGGGGGTTCTGGCGCTAATGGCCGCGCTGATGATCCCCAACCTGACGCTGCAGTCACAGGACCTTGCGTTGATTCTGGTGTTCTGGATTCCCATGAACCTGCTGATCGCGGGATTTGCTTCTGCGCTGATGTTCACCCTGCTGCCGGCACCAACCCCAACCGGGCCGCAAAAGGCCGCTCAGGAGACGACCGAGTTCGACCGTTTTCGCAGACTGGTTCGGATGTCGCTGGTGACTGTTCCGTTTGCGATGGTGTTTTTCGTGTCCGGCGCTTCTGCTTTGTTGGTGCTGTTTTTCGTTGCCATTCTCAGCCAGCAACTTGCGGCAATGCCATCTGCCGGGAAAAAGGTCGCTGCGGCAATGCTCGCCGCAAATCTTCTCGGCGCTGCATTTTCGATGCTGTGCTACGAAATCAACGTCATCGCGCCAGTTTTCCTGACCCCTGTCCTGCTGTGTTTCCTTACCTGCCTCGCACTTGGGGCGCTTGGCAAATCAACCCATGCACTCGCCGCGGTGTCGGGGTCTGCGCTTTCAACAGTGTTGATTGTCTACGGCGGTTCGATCGCGCCCTTCTCTGACGAAGCCGACGTCAAAAGCATCACGCGTGTGATCCAGGTCGCAAGCGCCGCTTTCTTCGTTATCGTGGCCTATGTTGTGGTGGACGAGTTCCTGCCAGAGAGAGAACGCCAAACGGCCTGAGTCAACTTCGCTGGCTCATGTCCGCAATCTCAACAATGCCCGGTCTGCAACTTTAGTGTGCAAGCGCAGCGGAACATCCGGTTCATAAAACTAACAAATAATACTTTTTGAATAACTATTGCAGACTCAAACGGTCGCCCTGTGCTAGAAATTGCCGAGGGTGATGGAACTCAGAGGATTTTAATGTCTGACGAACTGAGGGAATGGCTGGGTGCGCTCGGTTTGTCAGAGTACGAACCCGCGTTTCTGGAAAACAAAATTGATTTTGCCATTCTGCCCGAACTTACGGGGGATGATCTGCGCGAAATCGGTGTGACGGCCGTTGGTGACCGCCGCAGGCTGATGCGTGCCATTTCCGAACTGGAAAAAACCGAAGCTATCATTCCGTTCGAACCCAATGTGGCGCTGGAACCCGCCAAACGACAGGTCACTGTCATGTTCGCCGACCTGACCGGGTTCACAAAGCTGTCCAGCGAACTTGACGCCGAGGATATGCATTCCCTGCTCAATGGTTTCTTTTCCAAGGTCGACAGCGTTGTCGAAAAATTCGGTGGACGGATCGACAAGCATATCGGTGATGCGGTCATGGCCGTTTTTGGGGCACCGATTTCCCACACCAACGACACAGAACGGGCCGCCCGCGCGGCGTTGGAAATTCACTCGATCCTTCCATCGCTGGATCAGTCGCTGTCGTGCCATATCGGCATTGCGTCAGGTCAGGTCATCGCCAGCACAACCGGCAGCGAGGCGCATACCGAATACACAATTACAGGCGACGGAGTTAATCTGGCGTCCCGGCTTACAGACATCGCAGCACCCGGTGAAACACTGGTGTCTCACGATATCCAGCGCGCCCTTGGCCCGTTGTTTGTTGGCGATTCCGTCGGTTCTCAGGCCATCAAGGGACTGACTGAACCGGTCGAGGTCTGGCGCCTGTCGCGGCTGGCAAAAGATATGCGAACCCGCCGGCACAAGTTCATTGGGCGCGAACGCGAAATGTCGTTGTTCTCGACTACATTCGACCGGTGCCAGCGTCATGGCAAAGGCGAGGTTCACGTTCTGCTCGGCGAACCCGGCATCGGCAAAACGCATCTTTCAGAACAGGTCGCGGAACTGGCGGTCAGCCTCTCCTACAACATCCATAATGGCGTGGTGATGGATTTCGGCACACGCGAAGGCCAATCTGCGATTCAATCCGTCATTCGCAGTATTCTGGGGCTAGAGGCAAACGACGACGCCTCCTCGACCAAAGCCCGCGCAGACGAGGCCGTCAGCAAGGGCTGGATCAGCCCTGAGAACGCCGCGCATCTGAACGCCCTTCTGGAAATCGAACAAGATCCCGGCCTGAACGAAGTCTATGCCGTCATGGACAATAAGACACGGCTTAGGGGTCGCAAGCTAGTCGTCGACGAACTGCTGCATGCACGCTGCAACGACGCCCCCCTGCTGATCCAGATAGAAGACGTTCACTGGGCCTCGCCCGATATCCTGACGGCGTGTTCGCATATTGCCGCCGCGACAAGGGATTTGCCCTGCGTCCTGATGATGACCAGCCGCGTCGAAGGCGACCCGATCGACAGGGAATGGCAGCTTGGCACCGATGGTGCGATGATCTCGAAGCTTGAACTTTCACCAATGGGCGACGAACAGGCCCGCCAGCTTGTCGAAGAATTCACCGCCATCGACCCTGAATTGCTGGATACCTGCGTTCAGCGTGCCGGTGGCAACCCTCTGTTTCTGGAACAACTCCTTCGCAACATCGACGTGCTAAAGCGCGAAACCGT
>JBPCWT010000344.1:0-5783 GCA_051009255.1 Ruegeria sp.
GGCTGTGAAAATTACCAGTCAAGGACATGTCAAGCTGCGGCGTCTGGTCGTACTGGCAAACACATTAACGCTCGGATAATCGGTTCGCGTGCTGAATTACACATCACATTGAGACTTTATCGCCACAAGCGACAATCAATGTTTCGGCCCCGGTTACCCGACACAGTGGAAATTGACGCCGGTCTTATTTAGTTTCAAATAGATACTTTTTCGATGCGCATATTTAAGGAACAGAATAGAGTGAAGCGATTTTATCTCTTAATGTTAATAGGTTGCGGTTTTGCTCACCCTTCTTTTGCGGAAGGCCAAGACGAAGATGTCAACTCTGGTAATGATTTGCACGATGGGCTCTACGCAGCACTGGATTTAGGCATGTCCAAGGCCAGCGCAGACGGCGATTACCCGCTGATTGCGGGGGGTTCCAGTTCTGGCGATGTCGATCTGGGAACAGGGCGAGCCTATGGTATCGCCTTTGGCTACAATCACAGAAATGGGCCTTATGTTTACGGTGCAGAGGTTCGGTTTTTTAATCTGGGCCACCTGACAGAAAAGGATCCATCGCGAAGGGAAACACCCGAGATTACGGCGGTTTTGGATTTGCGCGGTCGATTTGGCTACGTAAACAACGATTGGATGTTCTATGGCGCACTGGGATGGTCCCGGGCGAATTACCGCATTCATCCCGGCGAAGCCTTTACAAGCGTAGACAACACTGCCGATCTTGACGGATTCAATATCGGGATTGGTGCCGAGTACAGCTTCAACGATCGTTGGCTGGCAGGCATTGACTATACGTACCGCGATCTTGACGGCGGCTTCGACGATACCGGCTTGTCCAGCGACGCCGATCTTAGCACCCTAACGCTCAGGTTGGCCTATCAGTTTTAGCGAATCCGGATTGAACAGATTATCCGGCGCAGTTATTAACCACTTCTGACCTCCCATCCGGGGGCGGAAATGCTTCTCGCGCGCATGGAGTAAGTTAAGCCAATGCCCATATTTCCATGGCTAAACGCCGCATTTGTCCACATTCCAAAAACTGGCGGGTCTACGGTCACAAGGATTCTGAAACGGGATCACCTGCTTGATCTCGGGCAAGACAAAGCATCCAAGAAAATTGACACTGGCGATACTATCTTTGCGGTGATCGGGGCGCTGGGTGAAGATGCTGACAAATACTTTAAATTCGGGTTCGTCAGAAACCCGTGGGACCGGGTTGTTTCGGCGTATCACTATGTTGTTCAAAGACGACCAGAGATTACCAATGTCAATTCCCATGCGTCGTTTTCGGATTTTGTGTCCGCATTCAAGTCAGATCCCAAGCCCTATTTGAATATCCGCTATTTCCGTCCGCAATGTCGTTATCTTTGCGATGAGCAAGGAAATTCGCCGGCGGATTTCATTGGCCGGTTTGAGCGTTACGATGAAGATCTACGCACGGCACTTGGCCATCTGAAACTGGAACGGTCCCTGATTAGACAGCGCAAGCGGTCCGATCGGTCCGACTATCGCGACTACTACGACGATGAAAGCCGCGCGGCCATCGGTGAGTTATACGCGCGCGACATCGAGATCTTTGGCTATGAATTTGATGACGGTCAACAACGGCAATCATCGCGCTTGTTTCACTGGTTACGATAACCCGTCCAATGGGCTCGGCTTCTACCCAGCCTTTTTACAGCTTCAATAGTATCGAAACTTCTGTATCCGCTGCAGTTTCTACGCGATATCTTTGCGCAGTGTGGAAAGGCTTTCCGAACCGGTGGCAGGTTATCGGGACGTTCAAAACAAATATTGTTCGCTCCCGGCCTGTTATCCGCCGATGTTGACATTAATTCTTTGAATGGCATGTCTAAAGGCCAGTTTGGAAAATTTGCGTTGCAGGGATTCGATCAATGAGACGATTTTCAGTTCTTGCCAGCTTACTCCTAACTGCTGCTTTTGCTGGCCAATCTGATGAACCGGTGGAAACGATTCAGAAATGACGGACGGCATCGTGAGTGAGCAGTCAGCCGACTTTGCCATCGACCTGAAAGGTGTCAGTTTTTCCTGGCCACAATCCGCTTTTTCCATGTCGGTCAAAGAGTTCAGGATAAGGAAAGGTGAAAAGGTTCTGCTGCTCGGCGAGAGCGGTGCCGGAAAATCGACTTTGCTTAGCCTGATATGCGGTGTCGTGGTTCCGCAAAATGGTGTCATTCGCGTTGGCGGCCAAGACTTGACCTCGCTGACCTCATCGAAAAGAGACCGTATCAGGGCAGATAAATTCGGCATCATCTTTCAGGTGTTCAACCTGTTGCCCTATGCCAGTGCGCTGGATAACATTTTGGTTCCGTTGCGATTTTCGCGCGAGCGTAGAAATCGCTGCGGCGACCCACAGCAGGATGCCATGGCGTTGTGCCGGGCCTTGGGGTTGCCGGAAAGCCTTGTTTCGCAAGGTGCATCTTCAACCCTGTCGGTTGGACAGCAACAGCGTGTGGCGGTCGCGCGCGCCATGATAGGTTCCCCCGAAATAATAGTGGCGGACGAGCCTACTTCGGCCTTGGATGCTGCGTCGCAATCCGAATTTCTTGAATTGCTGTTCGAACAGGTTTCAGCGGTTGGCAGCACACTTGTCATGGTCAGCCATGATGAACGGTTGGCGGAACGCTTTGACAGGGTTCTCAGGCTGGAAGACGTGGCAGTAACGCAGAGGATGGCTGAAACTTGACGCTCACCCGTTTGGCCCTTTTGTCCCTGAAAAGTCGCGCCTTGACCGTGGGTCTGACCGTTTTTGCGGTGGCTTTGTCGGTTGTTCTGTTTCTTGGGGTGGAAAAGCTGCGAACCGGCGCACGGGCCAGTTTTGCTGACACTATATCGGACACTGACCTGATCATGGGCGCACGTTCTGGCGGTGTTCAATTGCTGCTCTACTCGGTGTTTCGCATCGGCAACGCCACGAACAACGTAAGTTGGGAAAGCTATCAGGATATCGCGTCACGCCCCGAAATTGCTTGGTCCGTCCCGATCTCGTTGGGCGATAGTCACCGCCAGTTTCGCGTGATGGGGACAACGTCAGAATATTTCGACCGGTATAAATATCGCGGCGGTCGTTCTTTGGCCTTTGCGCAGGGCGGGCGAATAGACGACCTGTTTGATGCCGTGGTTGGCGCAGATGTTGCAGCCCAGTTGGGGTATTCGGTGGATGATCCGATCATTGTGGCGCATGGCATCGCATCCTTTAGCGAGCACAAAGACACCCCGTTCCGAATTTCCGGGATTCTGGAAAAAACCGGAACCCCGGTTGATCGAACCGTTATCGTCAGCCTTGAAGCAATCGAAGCCATTCATGTGGATTGGCAAAGCGGCGGACAAAAGGCCGGAGCCCCAACATCAGTAGAAGTTATCAAGGAAATGGACCTGCAGCCAAAGGCGATCACGGCTGCAATGCTGGGATTAGAGTCAAAGCTTCAGATTTTCACGGTTCAGCGCGCAATTAACGAGTATCCGTCAGAGCCTTTGCTGGCCATTCTTCCCGGCGTGGCATTGCAAGAGCTTTGGGGCATAGTCGGCATTGCAGAAAGCGCCCTGATCGGGGTGTCGGCCATGGTGGTTGTTACTGCGCTACTGGGGATGTCCGCCATGATCCTTTCAGGTTTGAATGCACGCCGCCGCGAAATGGCAATTTTGCGGGCAATGGGGGCAAGACCACTCACCGTTATGGGATTGCTGATGATCGAGGCTGTTTTGATGGCCTGCCTGGGAACCGTGCTGGGGGTTGCCCTGCTATATCTGGGACTTGTCGTGCTGCAACCCTGGCTGGACAGCGCTTTCGGCCTATACTTGCCTATTAGCCTTTTGTCTTTCCGTGAAGTGCTTATCTTATGCGCTGTGGTACTGGCAGCCGCGTTTGTCAGTCTGCTGCCAGCCATCCGCGCCTATCAGATGTCGCTTGCAGATGGCATGACCATCAAAACGTGATTTTGAACCACCCTCAAAGTGGATTAGGTAGTTACATGAGTCGATTGTTTGGAATGATTGTCGCGATACTGGCCGGGTCAAGCTTGGCAGCAACCGCATGCGGGTTTCACAATTACGTCCCGCAACCCACATTGGTGGATCGGCTGATCGACAGCGAACATATCGTTCTTGCGCGGCAAAATCCGGAAAACCCCTTTCGGTACAAGGTTACGACAGCCCTGGAAGGCAGCGCCGACAATGTTAACCTGCCGCATTTGGTCGACAGTGTCAGCCGCCGACGCCTGACGGTGGATCCGGATGCGCATGTACTTTTTGCAAGAGAGGGCGCATATGGGCCGTGGCAACGGGTTGCCTTTATTGATGATGATATGCGCCCCGTGCTGAACACTGTTGTGACCCAACTACCCGAATGGCAATTGGGCGAGGATCAGAACAGGTTCCAAACCTTTGCCGCTTATCTCACGCATCCCGACAAACGTGTCCGAACGCTTGCGCTGCGCGAACTGGACAGGGCCGATTACGGTTTTCTGATTTCCAACAAAATCCCGATCGACCAGGCTCAGATCCTGGCAGAATTCAACAACCCGCAGCAGCGCGACCTGCGCGCCATTCGTGTTCTTCTTTTGGGTCTGGCAGGCGGTGACGGCGTTCACGGCAGGCTGGAACAAGGGCTGGACGCCGCAATAAGTTTTGAAAACAGCCTGACCGGTGCTTATGCAACAGCATTGATCGAACTGGACGGGCCGGACCGGGCAACAACACTGGCACGACAATATCTGACGGACTCGGAGGTGCCCGAGGCGTCCAAAGAAGCGTTGATCGAGGCATTGGCCCTGCACAGCCAATATGGTGATACCCAGATGAACAGTGCGGTCGCCGATGTGGTTGCAGACATCCTGCGGCAGGCACCGCAACTTGCGCCTGCAGTTGCGCGGCAGTTTGGTGCCCGTCAGGTTTGGTCACAACGCGACGCCCTTGCAACGCTTGTACGAGACGGGTCTATGAAATCGCCGCTGGATGTTCTGGCCATCAGCCAGTACGTTGCCGTTGCGGATGATCTGACGGGTTCAATAAATCTTATCGAAGGCGAAAGTTCAGAAAACGGGGTTTTCGAATGATGCACACACGTAGAAGCTTTTTGTTTCAGTCGGCCGCCACCGCCGGGGTGTTGACTGCGATTTCCAAGCCATTGCGGGCAGAGTCCTCACCTATCGATCTGGGTTGGGATGATCTTGTTCCAACGTCGGGCGGCGACACTATGGAAAGGCTTCGCAAGCAAGGTGTTATTCAGCACGGCGAGTTAAACACGCCGTTTGATCAGGACACCGCCGCCGAAGTCACCACCGATTACAACGGAAAAACCGTGCGAATACCGGGATATCTGTTGCCATTGGAATATGCTGGGCATGACGTCGTATCGGCACTATTGGTGCCTTATGTGGGGGCATGCATCCACGTACCGCCTCCGCCGCCGAACCAGCTGATATTCATTACCGCTGAAACTCCGTACCGCAGTCAATCCATGTTTGAACCGGTTTGGGTCATCGGCACATTTGGAACATCGGCAACCAGCACGCAACTGGCCGAGGTGGGCTATACGCTGGCTGCGGAAAAGATTGATCCCTACACCTGAGCGCTGCCGGGGAACTATCATCTTGGACTTTGGTTAACCCGAGTTTCTACGGGATGTTGACCGGTTCAAAAAGTTAGGGTTCGGCCCATGTCGGGATCGTGGTCTCGGCATATGGCCAAACTCTTATTTCTCGCTAACATGCAGATGTGAGCCAAAACACATTTACAATAAGAGCCCTGACAAAGGTTTATGG
>JBPCWT010000345.1:0-4951 GCA_051009255.1 Ruegeria sp.
AGAACTTCCTGCTAGCGCATGAAACTTTGTAGACGCGGAACTGTTAGAGATAACAATTTCACCTTGGGAATCCGCTAAAATACAAGCCTGCGGGTCTTGATCGAGCGCAGTCATCAGAACTTCACGCGTCGCGAAAAATACCCGCCTTTCAAAATAAATCTTCAAAACATACAGCATCGCAACGCCAGCCAACGACAGGCTGATTGCGGCAAGACCTATTTGAATTGGTTTTGGCGGGTGACCAAACCAAGCATACAAACACAACAGAATTGCGCAGAGGAACAATACGGCGCTGCGGGCATCGTTAACTCTGTTCTGTCCTAGTAGTTTCGAAGGCAAACCTATAGCGTCGGACATGAACTCCTCAAGGCGATTTTGTCGCCGAATATCTACCGAGGAGCGTTAAATCTTTGTTAATCCAAGGAATTCAGCAAGTTCTACCTAAAGTTGATAGTTTGAATACTCACCTCTCGTCAAGTGAGCAGTGAAAAAACCATCAACACCACTGGAAACCAGCCACGATTTTCGAAAGACAGATCGCCATTCAGTGTTGGCCTTCAAGAAGTTATCGACCACCCCCTCATTTTCCACGCCAAGCATCGAACATGTCGCATAAGCAAGCACCCCGTCCCGCGCCACCATGTCGGAGGTTCTGTCCAAAATCTCATGCTGGATCGCAATCAGCTCCTGCAGCCGGCCCTGGGTCAGCGCCCATTTTCCGGCGGGCGCGCGACGCCATGATCCGCTGCCGGAACATGGGGCATCCACCAAAACCAGATCAAAAGGTACCTGCTTTTTGATCTGACTGGTCGACAAAATGGTTACCATTGCGCCCGCCCTTTCCGCTCGCTTGGGCAGGCCGCGCATTCTGTCAGGTGCAAAATCGTGGGCGAAAACCTCGATTCCCTTATGCCCTGCCATGGCCAGAGTTTTGCCTCCTCCGCCAGCGCAGTAATCCAGCACCCGCATACCTGGCCGCAGATTTAGTGACGAAACAACCGCCTGACTGGCCGCATCCTGTAGCTCCACCAATCCGCCCAAGTAGGCCCTGCTTTGGGCAATACGCCGCTGACCTTCGATAACCTCAAGCGCGGTTTCGCAGGCCGAATGAGATCGTGCTTCAATATCATCGGTGGCCAGTTCGCGGATTGCCTGTGAAACATCCCCTTTCAACAAGTTGACGCGCAGATGTACCGGCGCACGATGCTGCAGAGCCTTGGCCGCTGAAACGGTTTCCTGCTGTAATGAGCGGGTAAACTCTGGCCACAACCATTCGGGGATATCATAACGCTCGGCTTCAGAGGTAAATGGATGACTAACCTCTTCATCTCCGACTTTTTCAGGCGCGTGATTTACTCCGGAAAAAAGAGCATCCAGATCACCATCAGATGCGCGAACGGCCCCGATCATCAGACCACGACCAGTTTCAGCACCACCAAGTGCAGCAAAAGATCGACTGCACCTGAGCGCATCAAACACATGATCCCGAACACCTGCCCGGTCCTTTGATCCCGCATATCGGCTGCGACGCGCCCAACCGGTCAAAGCTTTCTCTGCAGGCACGCCTGCGAGAATATCATCAAGAATCTCGATAGCGGCTTGAACACGCGCAGCGGGGGTCATGTTGAAATCCGGCTACTCACCCCTGCATCAAGCGGTAATTCGGGCTTTCCCGGGTGATCTGAACATCATGCACATGACTTTCCTTTAGGCCAGCACCCGTGATCTTTACGAACTGGCAATTCCTGCGCATTTCTTCGACGGTGGCACAACCGGTGTACCCCATCGCCGCGCGAAGACCGCCAACCAACTGATGAACAACCGCACTCGCTGAACCTTTGTAAGGCACCTGTCCTTCGATCCCTTCGGGCACCAGCTTGTCGCTTGCGGCATCTTTTTGAAAGTATCGATCGGCCGAACCCCGTGCCATGGCACCCAGACTACCCATACCCCGGTAGGATTTAAACGAGCGTCCTTGGTACAGGATCACCTCACCCGGAGATTCGTCGGTGCCGGCAATCATCGAGCCGACCATGGCGCATGACGCACCCGCTGCGATTGCCTTGGCAAAATCGCCAGAGAACTTGATACCACCGTCGGCAATAACAGGGACATCACCGGCCGCGGCAGCGCAATCCATGATCGCCGTTAGCTGAGGAACTCCAACACCGGCAACCATTCTTGTCGTGCAGATCGATCCGGGCCCGATACCAACCTTGACGGCATCGGCACCGGCATCAATCAACGCTTTCGTGGCAGTCGCCGTTGCAACATTTCCGGCAATAATCTGAACCTCGTTCGACAAGGTTTTCACGCGCTTTACCGCGTCCAGAACACCCTGAGAATGCCCATGCGCTGTATCGACCACGATGATATCCGCACCGGAATCAACCAATTGCTCAGATCGCTCAAAACCTGAGTCCCCAACCGAAGTAGCGGCGGCAACGCGCAATCGGCCCAGACGGTCCTTGCAGGCTGTTGGGTTCAATACCGCCTGCTCTGTATCCTTCAGCGTCAACAGACCCGTTAATTTACCTTCTCCGTCCACCACCAGCAGTTTTTCGATGCGCCGCGACCTCATAAGGCTTTTGGCCTCTTCCAAATCGGCGGGTTCTTGCAGCATCGCCAGATTATCCGCGGTCATCATCATCCGGATCGGCGTATCGTCCGATGTCGCAAATCGCATGTCGCGATTGGTAACAATCCCAACGACACGGCTTGCGTCATCAACAACCGGGAAGCCTGTAAAGTTATAGCGTTCCACCAAAGCCTTGGCATCGGCCAATGTCTGATCCGCCCGCAGTGTCACCGGGTTGTAGACAATACCGGATTCGAAACGCTTGACCCGCCGAACCTCTCGCGCCTGATCTTCTACGGACAGGTTTTTGTGAACGACGCCAATTCCGCCGGCCTGCGCCATTGCAATTGCCATGCGCGCCTCGGTCACCGTGTCCATTGCCGAACTCAGCAGCGGGATGTTCATGGTGATTTCGCGCGTTACCCGCGTGGACGTATCTGCCGTCGAAGGCAGGACCGAAGAACCCGCAGGAACCAATAGTACATCGTCAAAGGTAAGTGCCTCACGAATCTGCATCTGCTAACCCCATGCAAAACCCCGTTTGGCGGTGACCCTATTACATGGATATCACCCAAGGGAAAGCCCCAGAACCAAAGTTGTCGCGCCAAAGTGACCGGACCCGACCACTAAAACGACGCAACCCGACCAAATCCTGCCGCTGAATGCCCTTTCCCTTTGTCTGTAAACTCATATTCTGCGCGGCATAAGCGCGAACACCAAAGGCAGGCCATTCATGACCACCGACCCCCTTGTCGTTTTCACTCCCTCCGGTAAACGCGGACATTTTCCGGTGGGCACGCCAATCCTGACCGCAGCACGGCAGCTTGGCGTCGATCTGGATTCGGTCTGCGGCGGTCGCGGCATCTGTTCGAAATGCCAAATTACCCCAAGTTACGGAGAGTTTCCAAAACACGGTGTCGCCGTCAAAGAAGGCGCGCTGAGCGAATGGAACGCTGTCGAGCAGCGCTATGATGACAAGCGCGGCCTGAAACCGGGCCGCCGTCTTGGCTGTCAGGCTGCTGTTCAGGGGGACGTTGTGATTGATGTTCCACCTGAAAGCCAAGTCCATCGTCAGGTGGTTCGCAAAGCGGCAACAGCCCGTGCGATTACCATGGACCCGGCAACACGGCTGTACTTTGTTGTCGTGGAAGAACCCGACATGCACTCGCCCACAGGCGATCTGGAACGGTTGGAACGGGCCTTGCGCGAACAATGGAATATCGAGGCGGTTACTGCTGACCTTTCGCTTTTGTCCAGACTTCAACCGGCACTTCGCAAAGGCAAGTGGGAGGTGACGGTTGCAGTTCACAAGGGTCACAAAGATAGCGTTGCTCGCATCCTCGAAATTTGGCCTGGCCTACACGAGAACGGACTCTATGGGCTGGCAATTGATTTGGGTTCTACCACCATTGCCGCACATCTAACTGATCTGGAAACCGGCGAGGTTATGGCATCGTCCGGCCTGATGAACCCTCAAATACGTTTTGGCGAAGACCTGATGAGCCGTGTTTCATACGCAATGATGAACCCTGGCGGCGACAAGGAAATGACCAAATCCGTGCGCGAGGCAATCAACGACCTGACCAAGACCATTGCCGAAGAAGCCGGCATTGACGCGGCCCTGATCATGGAAACCGTATTTGTCTGCAATCCGGTAATGCACCATTTGTTACTAGGTCTTGATCCCGTCGAACTTGGACAGGCACCGTTTGCGCTGGCCACTTCGGAAAGCATGTCGCTGAATGCGCGGGAAATGGAACTGATCGAAATGAACCCACGCGCGCAGGTCTACATCCTGCCCTGCATTGCCGGTCACGTGGGCGCAGACTGCGCCGCGGTTGCCCTGTCGGAAGAACCCGGTAAGTCCGAAGACCTGGTGCTTGTCGTCGACGTTGGCACCAACGCCGAAATATTGCTTGGGAACACAACCCGCGTTCTGGCCTGTTCTTCCCCGACAGGTCCGGCATTTGAGGGTGCCCAGATCAGTTCCGGCCAACGGGCCGCACCCGGTGCAATCGAGCGTATTGAAATAGACCCTGTTACCAAGAACCCTCGTTTTCAGGTTATTGGCTCTGAAAAATGGTCCGACGAGGACGGATTTGATCAGGACATTGCCACCACCGGCATCACTGGGATCTGTGGTTCGGGAATTATCGAAGCCGTAGCCGAAATGCGTATGGCCGGTCTGTTGGACGAAAGCGGCCTGATTGGATCCGCTGAACAAACCGGCACCCCCCGCAACGTTCCCGAAGGGCGTACGCATTCCTATCTGATCCACGACGCCAGTGCCGAAGGCGGCCCACGGATCACCGTCACCCAAGGCGACATTCGCGCCATTCAACTGGCAAAATCGGCCCTTTACGCGGGTGCACG
>JBPCWT010000346.1:0-2573 GCA_051009255.1 Ruegeria sp.
GCCGCATCCACCGCCGTCAGCGTGCGATAGGTGTCTTCGGAAAAGTCGCTGTGACCGGGTGTGTCCACCAGATTGAACCGGAAATTGTCATAATCAAAGGACATGGCCGAGGCGGATACCGAAATGCCCCGATCCTTTTCCATCTGCATAAAGTCCGAGCGCGTGCGCCGCGCCTCGCCCTTGGCGCGCACCTGACCCGCCATCTGAATGGCGCCCCCGTACAACAGGAACTTTTCCGTCAGCGTCGTCTTGCCCGCATCCGGGTGCGAGATGATGGCGAATGTCCGGCGCCGGGCAATCTCGGGCGGTAAGACGGGTTGGTTGGTGGCGGTATCAAGCATGAGCGCGCGTATAGGTAAGGAATCCGGCTGAAGCAAGGTAAACGCGCTGTTCCGAATCGGGGAAGTGTGGCAATAAGAACGTATAGTGAACAAATTTGGAGTGGATCAATGAATTTGAAGGAAATTGCACAAGAACTGATTGCGGGTTGCCGTGAAAACAGGACCGCTGAAAATCTGGAAAGGCTGTATACCCCTGATGCGGTGTCGGTCGAGGCCGTGGATGATCAGGGAATGGGCCGCGAGGCGCATGGGGTTGATGCCATTCGGGGCAAGCACGCCTGGTGGGACAACGCGGCAGAGGTTAGCAGTTTCAGCGCCAGTGATCCTTTTCTGCATGGCGATGACCGCTTTGCCGTGATTTTTCAGGTTCAGGGAAAGATGAAGGACAGCGGCGAAGCCTTTGATATGCACGAGGTCGCGATTTATCACGTTGCTGGTGGTAAAATCGTGCGCGAAGAGTTTTTCTATTGAGTCCTGACGCTTCGGGCGGAATCCATTCTGGTATTCTTTGACACGCGGGTGCTAGATGTGCGTTCGACGACGTACAGGGAGGGTCAGAATGGATCTGGGAATCAAAGGCAAGCGCGCGTTGGTTTGTGCCAGCAGCAAGGGCCTAGGGCTGGGCTGCGCCGAGGCTTTGGCCGCTGCGGGTGTTGATCTGGTGATGAATGCGCGCGGGTCGGATGCCCTTGAGGCGGCGGCAGGCGCCATTCGCGCACAACATGGCGTGGAAGTGCAGACTGTCGCCTGTGACGTGACCACAGACGAAGGTCAGGCGCAGGTGATCGAGGCCGCGCAAGGGGTGGATATTCTGGTGACCAACGCCGGGGGACCGCCGCCGGGCATGTGGTCAGATTGGGAGCGTGAAGATTTCATCAAGGCGCTGGACGCAAACATGCTGACGCCGATTGCGTTCATGAAGGCGCTGTTGCCGGGTATGATGGACAAGGGCTGGGGCAGGGTGGTCAACATCACCTCGCAATCTGTGCGTGCACCCATTGCCGTGCTTGGTCTGTCAAATGCGGCGCGGACCGGGCTGACGGGTTATGTTGCGGGAACATCCCGCCAGGTGGCACCGCATGGCGTGACGATCAACAACCTGTTGCCGGGTGTTCATGCCACCGACCGCGCGGCGTCGCTGGATGGCGGTGTTGCCGCCCAAAAAGGTATTTCCGTGGACGAGGCCCGAGCCGAGCGTGAGGCGACCATACCCGCGCGCCGCTATGGAACACGTCGGGAATTTGGCGCGACCTGTGCGTTCCTGTGTTCGCAGCACGCTGGTTTTATTGTGGGCCAGAATGTCCTGCTGGACGGCGGTGCGACCAACCAGACGATGTAATCATGGCGCAGGGTTTTTCGCTGAAGGATCAGTTGTTTAATGCTGACAAGACCCGCTATCTGGCGGGTCTTTTCAGGGGAGCCGAGCCGGGCTTTGACGCGGATGCGTTTGAAACGCAGGTGATGGGGCGGCTGCCCGAGCTTGAATTGAAAGAGCGGATGGCGTGGATTGCGGAATGCCTGCAAAGGGCGGTTCCCGGTGATCTGCCGCAGGTGGCACCAGTGATCCTGAGGGCGTTGCCACCGCCGCTGGATCCCGGCAAATCTGATGACGATTTCGGGGATTTCATTTTTGCGCCCTTGGGTGACTGGGTCGTTTCGATTGGTCTGGACCATCCCGAACTGGCGCTGGATGTGGTCGAAGAGTTGACCCAGCGATTTTCGATGGAATGGGCGATCCGTCCGTTTCTGAACCGGTGGCCCGATCTGGTGATGACGCGGATGCGCGACTGGTGCCTGCATGACAGCTATCACGTGCGCAGGCTGGTAAGCGAGGGGACAAGGCCGCGTTTGCCCTGGGGGTTGTCCGTTGGATTGGATTTGGCCGATCCGCTGCCCTTGCTTGACGTGTTGCACGGCGACAAGACCCGTTATGTAACGCGGTCGGTGGCCAATCATCTGAACGACATCACCAAGAAAGACCCGGATCTGGTGCTGGATCGATTGCAGCAATGGAGCGCCGGACAGCGGCAAGGTGAAGATGAACTGCAATGGATGACAAGTCACGCATTGCGAGGGCTGGTAAAATCCGGCCATTCCGGTGCGATGCAAATGCTGGGTTATGACCCGGATGCCAAACTGAGTGTCGATACCCATCTGAACGGCGAGGCGCGTATTGGCGAAGCGCTGGAGTTTCTGGTGAATATCAATGGCGCTGGTAGTCAGCCTGTTCTG
>JBPCWT010000347.1:0-11833 GCA_051009255.1 Ruegeria sp.
CAGTGATGAACCGTTCGATCCGGCCCGATTTTGGATTGCGGACCGAAAAGAACTTTTGGTGCTCTTTCATCGAGGTTTGCAAAACCTCGGGCGGCAGGTCCAGAAACTCGTCATCAATCTGACCCATCAGCACGACAGGCCATTCAACCAATCCTGCGACTTCGGTCAACAGGCCCTTGTCTTCGACCACTTCCAGACCGGCAGCAAAGGCCATGTTCTGGGCGTCGTTCCAGATATGTTCGGCGCGTTCTTCGGGCGACAACACCACGAATGCGCGTTTCAGCTTAGCCGCATAGTCCTCGAACGATGTCACGGAAAACCGGCCCGGCGCCATGAAACGATGGCCTTCGGTCTTGTCGTCCGCCTTAGTGCCCTCGATTTCCAGTGGCACCACTTGCGCCCCTGCCTCGTCCGTCAGAACGCACAGGATCGAATGCAGTGGGCGCACCCAGCGCAAATTGCCATTGCCCCATCGCATGGATTTGGCCCAAGGGAAGTTACGGATCGTCACCTCCAGCACCTCGGCCACGATTTCAGTGGCAGGTCGGCCTGTTTTTTCGACTGTTGCAAAGTACACCGCGCCTTTGGGCGTATCGCGTTGTTCAAGCTGGTCGCGTGTTACACCTGCGCCGCGCAAAAACCCCTCGACAGCCTTGTCCGGTGCTCCAACCTTTGGTCCCTTGCGCTCCTCGCGGATCGTCGGGCTTTCGGCCAGCAACCCCTCGACCGCCAGCGTCAGGCGGCGCGGCGTGGTCATCGCGGCTGCGCCTGCATATGTCAGCCCCGCCTCAACCAAGCCATCCGTGATCCGCTTTTTCAGATCCTCGCCCGCGCGGCCTTGCATGCGCGCGGGGATTTCCTCGGAAAACAGTTCGATCAGAAGGTCGGGCATTGTCGGTCCTTAGAAATTGACGATCGTCTGAATGACAATCGCATTGGCGATGTCCACGAAGAATGCGGATACAAGGGGGAGTACGATAAAGGCAATAGGCGACGGGCCATATTGCTTGGTTACCGCCGTCATATTCGCAATCGCAGTCGGCGTAGCCCCCAATGAGAAGCCCGCAAAACCGGACGCCAATACCGCAGCCATGTAACTTCGGCCCATAATGACGAACAATCCAAAGATCACGAAAACAATGGTCACAATTGTCTGCCCCGCCATAATGACCCCGATCGCCAGCCCGTGACCGGCGATGGTCCACAACTGAAGGCTCATCAGCGACATTGCCAGAAACGCCCCCAATGAAAACTCGGATATCAATCCCAGCGCAGGCGTGCGGGAAACAGGCGGGGCCTTGGGCATCAGGGCTGTTCGCAGATTGGCCACCAGAATGGCCATAATCAGGCAGGGCACAAACAAGGGCAGGTTCACACCTGCTGCCAACACGGCCTCGTGCGCGGCAAAGCCCAGCACGATTGCAATATTCAGATACAACAGAACCCGCATGATCGAGTGATGGTCGATATCGTTTGACTGCCCTTCGTCCTCGGCCACGCCGATGGTCAGTTCATCGTCCGGGTTCGTCGATTTCAGATCATTCTTTTCGACCAGGTACTTTGCTATGGGGCCGCCGACCACAGCCGCAAGGACCAGCCCCAACGTTGCGACGGAAACCCCCAGTTCGGTCGCGCCCGGCATTCCGGTTGCATCAGCAACCTGTGGTGCCCACGCAATCGCGGTTCCGTGGCCACCGATCAGCGAAGCGGATCCGAACAAAACACCTGCCTTGATCGGAAAACCGAACATCGCAGCACCGACTATCCCGATGAAATTCTGGATAATCATTATGGTCAGGGTCAGCGCCAACAGCAGGGCAAGCGGCTTTCCCCCGGCGATCAAATCGGAAAATCGGGCGTTCAGGCCAATCCCGGCAAAAAACAGCACCAGCAGAAAATCCCGTGGGCTCAGATCGAACTGAAACTCGATACCAGCAATCAGGTAGACCACCAGAAAGAAAAATGACGCCAGCAGGCCACCGGTCACAGGCTCTGGTATGTTGTACCGTCGCAGCGCCTCTACCTTGTGGTTAATTCGCGCCCCGGCGAGATAAACGGCAAAGCCGATAGTAACCGTAATGAACTCAGGAATTACAATGGGCTCGGACAGCATCTCATACTCCGTCAGTTGCCCTCGGGTCTCGCAGGGCATTCCTCTCCGACGACCGTACCGTCATATGCCTTTTCTCCGCAATTGTTCAGCGCGTGCCAGACATAGCCGCGCCCATCCTCTGTCACCGCCACAATACGATCTACGCCAAAATGCACGTTTTTTATGCTGATAAAGGCACGCGCGCTGCCTTCTTTTAACGCGTCGGCCACCGAAATAGCATCGTAGCACTCGAACCAGCCCGGCGCGATCAACGGCTCGGCCTCTTCTGCCGGGGTAAATTCAGCGGCCAGTTGCTGTGGCGTCAGATCGGTTTCAAAACAAGCCCGGTACCGGATCGGAGAGCTATCGGCATCTATCGCCTGAAAATCCCGATATGAAATCGGCTGTGGCAGGGCGTCGGCCTGCGAAATCAGCACGACATCCTGACCGGGTCTGTCTTCGACCTCGTAGTAAAATCCATAGACTTGCAGATAGTACATGCCAGCCCCGGCAGCGGCGGCACAAACCAAAAGGATAATGGCCAGTATCTTTCCGGTCATAATTTCTCTCTCCTGCTCACGCGGCCCGTTTTTCGGTTGCTCGGTAGTTTGGCATTTTGCCGCACATAACCACAGTATCGATCGGTTTTTAGCACAATGAATTCAGCGCATTGCGCCTGTGTCCATCAGGCCGCGTGCCCGGCCGCCTCGGTCAGAACAAAGGCATCCGCACATTGTTTGGCCAACGCCCGAACACGCCCGATATAGGCCTGCCGTTCTGTCACGGAAATGACACCACGCGCGTCAAGCAGATTGAACATGTGGCTGGCCTTGATGCACTGATCATAGGCCGGATGCGCCATGATGATGCGTTTCCCTGTCTTGGGGTCGATATGTTCCTGCGCCAGAATTTTCGCGCATTCTTCCTCGGCCTCTTCGAACTGGCGCAGCAGGACATCAGTGTTGGCCACATCAAAGTTCCAGCGGGCGTATTCTTCTTCGGTTTGCTTAAAGATATCGCCATAGGTCAGCGGACTTGCCGATTGCGGATCGTTGAATGGCATGTCCATCACATGATCGATGCCCAGCACGTACATCGCCAGACGCTCAAGACCATAAGTCAGCTCGCCAGAAACAGGGGCGCAATCATGGCCGCCCACCTGCTGAAAATAGGTGAACTGGCTGACCTCCATACCGTCGCACCAGACCTCCCAGCCCAGTCCCCAGGCACCAAGAGTCGGGCTTTCCCAATCGTCCTCGACAAACCGGATGTCGTGCAGGTTCATGTCGATACCAATGGCTTCAAGCGAACCCAGATACAATTCTTGCAGGTCCGGCGGGCTTGGTTTGATCAGAACCTGATACTGATAATAATGCTGCAGGCGGTTTGGATTTTCCCCATATCGCCCGTCTGTAGGGCGGCGCGATGGCTGAACATAGGCCGCGGCCCATGCCTTGGACCCAAGGGCGCGCAGCGTAGTCGCCGGATGGAATGTCCCCGCCCCGACCTCCATGTCATAAGGCTGCAATATCGCGCATCCCTTTGATGCCCAATAGTTCTGTAGCCGCAGGATGATTTCCTGAAATGAACGTGGTGCGCTGGACTTTTCAGTCATGACATTCCCCTTGGGCGGCGTGCGACCCGGTTCCGGTCGGTTTCGCCCTTCCTATGCAAGGGGCCGATGGGCGTCAACGGGACATTCGGCCATGCTGTCACAGCAGCGCCACACCATAAATTCCCCGTATCCCAAGCATGGCATTGTGACCAGAATCCTGCTTATGGTGCGCCGAAGAAAAAGCATGCTTAAATACGGGGCAGAAGATGATACGAGCTTTAACCGCAATCGCATTCCTTGTTCTTATGGGAATCCGCGCCGCGGTCGCACAACAAAGTCAGGACGAAGGCGTCTGGGTTCAGGTCGAAGCGCAGCCTTCGCTTAGCGAAGCACAAGCGCGGGCACAGGCCTATTCCGGCGCATTACCTGACGTAAATGGGTTTCGCCTGAACAGCGGTTGGTACGCCATTCTGATCGGTCCCTACCTGCGGCCCGATGCCGAACAGGTTCTGCGCGTTTATCGCACCGAAGGGCAGATTCCCTCTGACAGCTTTATCACCGCCTCCGACTCGCTTGGGCAACAATTCTGGCCCATCGGGGCCAACATCCTGAATCGCGGCGTTGTAACGGCTCCGGTTCAGGTAGAGCCGCAGCAGGAACAGCCTCAGGCGGCATTAACAATCGAACCGTCCGACGAAACACGCGCCGAAGCGCTTCAGAATGAGCGGCTGCTGACAGCGCAGGAGCGTAAGGAACTGCAAATCGCGCTTCAGGCTGCCGGGTTCTACAACTCCACCATCGACGGCGCGTTTGGAGCGGGCACGCGACGGTCAATGGAAAGCTGGCAGAGTTTCAACGGATACGAAACAACGGGCGTCCTGACCACCGCACAGCGCAAAGCCCTGATGGACGAGTACAACCAGCCGCTTATCAGCGTCGGCATGGAACGCTACATCGACCCGTCAGCCGGGATTGAACTGGACCTGCCGATGGGCGCTGTTCATTTTGATCGCTACGAGGCTCCGTTCGCCCATTTCACCAGCACAACAGATCTTGGCGCGCGCGTCCTTCTCATCAGTCAGGAAGGCAGCAGCGCAACGCTGCGGGCGCTTTACGAAGTTATGCAATCGCTGGAAATCGTCCCGCTGGAAGGTCCGCGTGAACGCCGTGGCGACAGCTTCACCATCGAAGGACGCGGCAAAGGGATCGTGTCGTATACCCAAGCCGCACTTGAAGACGGCAAGATCAAGGGCTTTACCCTTGTCTGGCCCGAAGGTGACGAAGCACGGCGCGCGCGTGTCCTTGCTGCGATCAAAAACAGCTACACGACGACGGGCGGCGTGCTGGACGCAGGTGCAGGCGCAGATGCCGAACAACGTATCGATCTTGTTTCCGGCCTCGAAATTCGCAAACCACGCCTTTCCCGGTCTGGCTTCTTTGC
This sequence comes from Ruegeria sp., assembly GCA_051009255.1. Classification (GTDB taxonomy): domain Bacteria; phylum Pseudomonadota; class Alphaproteobacteria; order Rhodobacterales; family Rhodobacteraceae; genus Ruegeria. The sequence continues at coordinate 5,089 of JBPCWT010000347.1, forward strand.
GGATGCCAGCGGCGTGGTGCTGACGGTGACAGAGGTTGCCAACGAATGCACACGCGTGACGCTGGACGACGATCAGGAATTGCAGGTTGCGTGGAACGATACTGAAAGCGGGATTGCCGTTCTGCGTCCCGGCACTGCGCTGGCACCCATGTCAGTTGCCGAGTTCAGCGCCTCGCTCCCCAGAATCTCTTCCGAAGTTGCAGTCGCGGGTTTCTCTTACGAAGGCGCGTTGGGTGCGCCCACGCTGACATATGGACAGATCGCTGATGTTCGCGGCTTGAATGGCGAAGACGGTGTAAACCGTCTGGACCTCCGCGCCCAACCCGGTGATGCCGGCGGACCCGTGTTCGATGAAACCGGAACAGTTGTCGGAATGCTCTTGCCCGCCAAGACCGACAATCGCACGCTGCCTGACAATGTCAGCCTTGCCGCCAGCGCCGAGATTTTGAACAACGTTCTCAGCAAGGCCGGGTTAACGGGAAAATCAGCCGAAGCTCAGACACAAATCTCACCAAATGAACTGGGCCGCCGCGCCACGGGAATGACCGTGTTGGTTCACTGCTGGGATTAAGTCGTCCTGAACAGGCAGACAGCAAAACGGCGCCACATTCCTTTGTGGCGCCGTATTTTTTTAAATCACAGAATGTCAGGCGTGACGCGGATCAAGGTCGGCCCCGGTGCATCGAATGCAGCCCGAACCTCGGCCTGCATTTCCTCAATATTGGCTGGCGCTGCTGATGCGGCCCCGAATGCTTCGGCCAGTTTGCAGAAATCCGGATTGCGCGCGACAACCGCGTTGGGGGCAATCTGCCCACGCACCATGCTGTCCTCTATTTCCTTCAGCTTGCCGTTGTCCCACAGGATTATCGGCAATGGCAGACCCAGCTCGACAGCCACGCCAAGCTCTTGCATCGTATAGTGAAAACCGTAATCACCGGCGATAACTGCCGTGGGTTTACCACGCCTTGCCACCGCCCCGCCGATCCCTGCGGGCAAGGCATAGCCAAGGGTTCCAAAACCGGTTGGATGGTGCCAGTGATAGGGATAGTGCATGTCCCAGATCTCTTTGGACACATAGGCGATTTGGGTCATATCCGAATAAATCATCGCCTCTGGCGGGATTGCCTCGCGCAACGCTTCGGCCACCGGGGCAACTCCGGGTCGTCCTGCGTCCACTTCGGCCCGCCAGCGTTTGCGAGCGTCGACCACTTCATCCGCGTTCCATCCCGATGCAGGTTTCATGCCTTCTGACGCTTCCCACAACATGCGGGCAAAGCTTTCGCCATCCGCCTGCAGTTTAACCAACGCGCGTTGGTTGTCGGACAGAACCTCGGGATCAAGATCAATGCGCACAAGGTTGGGCCCGTGCCCCAATTCATCGCGCCACATGTCCACTTCGCCCAGTTCAGCGCCCACAACAACTACCAGATCCGCAGACCCGATAACTTCGGCACTGCCCGGCCTTGTCAGCATCGAACCGAAATCCAGCGGGTACCCTGCCCCGACCAACCCGCGACCTGCAAACGTTGTGAAACACGCAGCCCCCAGTTGGGTCAATGTTTGCCGCCAAAGATTAGACCGCGCGCCGCCGCCCAGAATGAACAGCGGACGTCGCGACACGTTCAGCAAAGACAACACCGGCGCTATATCAGGTGGCAAAACCTTGGTACGCAACGCCGGTTGATTTGGAAATGGTGCTGCGTCCGCGCTGGCCTCAAGCTGTGCAATAGGCACCTGAATGTGCTTGGGGCGCGGGCGTGAAACCTCAAACTCTTCGAATGCACGCTCGATCAGGCCATAGGCCGCCGCCGCAGAATTCGCCTGCGCGGACCAGTCGCACACCGCTTCTGCCGCCGCACGCTGATCCTTCATCTGGTGCAACTGACCGCGCCGGGCCTGCGTTTCGTCCAGGCAAGAAGACAATACCAACATCGGCACAGAATCCGAATAGGCCTGACCCATCGGCGTCATGATGTTGCACAGGCCCGGTCCGGTAATCACATATGTAATACCCGGTTTGCCCGTTGCCCGCGCATACCCGTCGGCCATGAATCCTGCACCCTGTTCATGCCGCGCCAGAACATGCGTGATACCGGCCTCTTCGATGCCCCGGTACATTTCCTGATTGTGCACGCCGGGAATCCCGAAAATGGTATCCACACCCCGATCCCGAAGCATGTGCGAGATCTGTGCGCCAAGGGGTTTTTTCATCAGCCTCTCCAGAATTGAACGGTGAACAACGCGTAAACGGCCAACAGCTCCAATCGACCGATCAACATACCCGTCGACAGCAGCCATTTCGATGTGTCGTTCAGCCCGGCAAAGCTTCCTGTTGGGCCGATCTGGTCACCCAGCCCCGGCCCCACATTGGCCAGCGCCGTTGCAGCACCGGACACCGAAGTAATGAAATCCAGGCCCGTCAGTGCAAGCGCCCATGACAAAACACCCAGCGTAATTGCAAAGAACATGAAAAAGCTCATGACCGAGGTCAGAACATCTCGCCCGATAGGTCGCCCGTCATACTGGGGGATAAACACCCCATGCGGCGAGCGGATGCGCCGGATTTGGGTTTTTATTGACGCAAACAGCAACTGATATCGGAAAATCTTGATCGAACACGCCGTCGAACCGGCGCAGCCGCCGATTAGGCCGATCAGGAAAAACACCATGATCGGAAAACTGCCCCACGTCATATAATCGGCACTGGCGTAGCCCGTGCCCGAGATGATCGAGGTGATGTTGAACAGAGACTCGCGAAACGCCCTTTCCCAGTCATGCGGAAAGGCCCGCGCCAGAAACACCGCCATGATGACAACCAGTACAGCCACAGTCATCAGAAAGGCCCTGATCTGGCTGTCCCGCCAGACCGGATCGGGATTGCCATTGACGAACTGAACATATCGAACGAACGGCAATGCCGCCAGTATCATGAATACGGCTGCTGCATACTCCGTCGGGCCCGAAAACGTGGCAAATGACGCGTTGTAATTCGAAAAACCACCTGTTGCGATCGTGGTCATGGAATGAACCATCGCGTCGAAAAAATTCATACCCAATCCGGCATAAACCAGACAGCAAACAAAGGTCAGGAAAACGTAAATCAGCGAAATCTGCCCCGCGATCTCCTGAGCGCGAGGTAGGATTTTTCCCATTGTTTCAAACCCTTCCGAGCGAAAGATTTGCATCCCACCAACACGCAGTTCAGGCAGGAAAACCATCGCGACCACAATAATCCCGATACCGCCAACCCATTGCAAAACCCCACGCCACAACAGCAATCCGCGCGGCAGCGAATCCAGGTTTGCTATGACCGTTGATCCGGTTGTCGTCAGCCCCGACATCGCCTCAAAAAACGCATCGACAAAACGCAGTTCCGTTTCACCAAACATGAACGGGATTGCGCCAAAGATCGGCAGCGCAACCCATACCCCGGTTGTCAGAACAAAGGTTTGGCGAATGGTCAGGCCCTCGCCCACACCGTTTGAACAACTCAGCGCAAGAACACTGCCGGTCAGGACGGTAATGATTGCGCTTTCCAAAAACACATGCCATTCGCCGCGACCCTCGATCATGTCCGCAAGCATAGGCAGCAGCATGGTCGCCCCAAGCATGGCGACCAGCAAGCCAATCACATATCCGACCGGACGTAGATCCATCATGACGCGCAGCGTTGTCGCGCGCGCGCGACGGTGTCAACCCGAAGACAATCCTTTAGCCGTCGCTTTTCGCCGATGTTCCCGGCATTGCAGGCGGCTTGGATGGTGCTCTGGTCCGCCGTGCAGTTTGATCTGACTGGGCACCTGCATCTTTTGTTATCGTGACGGGTTTTGTCGCCGCCGGTTTTGCAACGGTCTGTTTAACAACGGCAGGTTTCACGATCTTTGCCGCTGCCTTGGTACGCGCACGCGGTGCCGGTTTTGCCTTGGCCGTCGCGCTTTTGGCCTTGGGTTCCACCTTGTTGTTTTGGGCCTTCTTGACCGGTGCTGGCTTTGCAGCGGGGTCAACGGTTTTTGCAGCCGCAACTGCCTGCGTCTTGGGCTTTTCCGCGTTCGCGGGCTTTGTCGTCTTTGGCGCCGTTTTGACAGCGCTTGTTCGCGTGGTTGCGCGTGGCTTTGCTGCCTTTGTTGCTTGCACCGGCGGCTTGGCTTTTGGCGCTGCAACTGTCGCTGAAACCACTGATTTCATTGCGACTTCTTTTGACACAGGTTTAGCTTGGGCGATGGCAGAGTTCTTGGGCTTGGCAACCTTGGGTGCTGGCTTTGCAGGTTTGGCTTTTACGGCGACCTTTCGCACAGATTTTTTCGCGGCTTGCTTGGCCGGTGCCTTTGAAGGGGCCGAGGCCGCCTCATGCAACGCATGCACCTGCGCAAGCGGCAATTCAAACGCTGAACGGGTCATGATTTCCATGATTTTCAATTGGTTGGCAAACGCATAACCCGCCACCCTAATTGCAGCAGCCTGAAACTCTAATGGTTGAGAAATCGGGTTCATTTCACTTCACTCCTTTGAAATAGATGCAGCGATGAAATGAGCGGAAAACCAACCCCGTCCCGATTGCTCGGGCGGGCCATGTGGTCTTGCAGTCCAAGGCGTCGCACGACTCGGCCTCCTTTCGGGGCGGCACACCTGACGTTGCACAGGCAAGCCGCAGCTGCATTCTCACAAGTCTTAACGCAATTCTGGCTGCAAGTGCAGCAATTATTGCCGCAGTGCGGCAATAAAACGCCTGTTGGCTATTTTTGCGGCAAAATCAGGTGGTTTCAGCCAACATGAAAAAGGGTCGTGAACAAACGCGGATCCAGGCTGGACGCGTCAAATGTCGGACCCTCTGTCAGAATCGAAACCGCATCATGGCTGTGCAGGCTTTCCTGATGGCTTGCGATCACCCGAAAATCCTTGATGTGATGATCGGCCAACAATTCCGCGCAGAACAGGCGCGCGGCATCTTCGACAAAAATCGGGTTGGCAGCGTTCAACTCGGCAAAGGCCTGCTCGTCTTCGCGCTTGACCATAACCTGCGTCTCGGTTGGAACGGCGCGGCGGCACAGCGCAATCAGGTCTTCGAACCACAGACAATCGGCATCTTCGTCCACAACAACCGAAATCCGTGCAACCGACCGTTGCGAATGCGGTGTTGCCAGTTGGCCGCGCGTGGCGCGGGCGTGCTCGCTGAGTTCCAGTGAACAGGGGCAGGTCGAGGAATAGACATAATCCAGATGAATAATCTTCTGACGAACGCCGTTCTGTTCCACCAGTTCCAGCGCGATATCATAATACTGATACCCAGACAGGCCCGAACGCAGGCTTTCGATCTGATCTGGGAAAGAGAACCGCATTTGAATACGGGCGTCGAAACTGTCCAGATCGGTCAGGTAATCGTCCAGCGCCGCGGCCATCACTTCAAAGCTGAACGTGCGCTCGGCGTGTTTATAGAACGAGCGCATGATCCGGGACATGTTGATGCCCTTCTTTTCGGCCTCAAGGCTGACGGTTCCCGTCACGGATGTTTCCAACGTCAGGTCTTCGCCATGCTTCCGGCGAAACCGGATCGGCAAACGGAAATTTGAAATCCCCACATGCTGAATCTGCTGCTTTGCGCCACGGATCAGGCTGGATGGACCATTCTGCAAATCAGGCAACGACGCCTTGTAAGCTTCGTCCACTGTGAATTCTTCAGGGTATTCCCGCGCCAAAGACGGATAATTCTCGGGCACCAAACCGGGGACCAGACGCGCCACTGACGGGTCCAACTGACTGATTTCAGCCTCTGACGCTGACCGCGCCCATTTCCGCAAAACATCCAGTGCTGCTGCGGCTTCTTCGCGGTCTGGATCGCCTTTGATATCGCGAGGGTGGAAGTTCATAGCAGAGGTTCCTCGGTTGGTCGACGCCATGTAAACGACTTTGGCGCATTTGCCATTCTAAACCTTTACGCCCCAAATAGCAGCCCGGATCAAAAAAAACGTATGTGAAACCGTCCATTTGCGACGGAAAACGTCGTGGTCAAAAAAACCAAACAAGCATTCATAGCTGATACTTGCTGTTACAAAAGTTGCGCTGAATAGTGCCGATTATCCTGAAAGGAGCGTCCGATGCGCGATATTCTTGATCTCGACAGGTTTCCGCTGGACAGACCCGACAGCGCGGAATGGCAGGCACTGGTACGCCAATGCCAAACCGATCTGGACAACGACGGCATGTTTAATCTCCAAGGGCTGATGCGGCCCCGGATCGCGGCCAAAGCTGTGGAGGATATGCTTCCACGCTTTGAAACGGAATCCTTCCTGCATGAACGAAACCACAACATCTATTTCAAACAGATTGACGGGCTTTCCGCCGACCACCCTGCCTTGCGGGAATTCAAAACCTCCAACAAAACGTTGTGCGCGGATCAGATCGCAGGCTCGCCGCTTCTTCGGCTGTATGAATGGGCTGATTTTGCCCGCTTTCTCGCCGCCACCATGGATACACCGAACCTCTATCCAATGGACGACCCGCTGGCCCGTGTGAACGTGATGTCTTATCACAAGGGACAGGCGCTGAACTGGCATTTTGACCGTTCGGAATTCACCACAACCATGCTGTTGCAGGCACCGGATCAGGGCGGCGGTTTCGAGTACCGCACAGATTTGCGCAGCGACGATGATCCGAATTACGAAGGTGTTGCCAAACTTTTGCGGGGTGAAGACCCCGACAGCAAAGTGATTTCCCTTACCCCCGGCACATTAAATGTGTTCAAAGGCAA
>JBPCWT010000348.1:0-5945 GCA_051009255.1 Ruegeria sp.
GCTACTAGGTACCGTAAGAACGTTGGTGGACTGGCGGTTTTCCGGATTCAAAGCTCGGTTCGTGCGTCGGTGACTACCTTTGTTTCAAGGCTCGCCGTAGCGTCACTCTTTTGTTTTTTATCGCTCAAGTTTAGGCCCCTCTCGTCAAGTCGACGAGTGCGCAGAAGACAACGAAGGATCTCGGAACATACATGAGACTATCGCCCAAAGAAGTGCTGGAAAAACTCATTTCCTTTCCGACGGTCAGCCGTGACACCAATTTGCCCCTGATAGAATGGGTTGCCAGCTATCTGAAATCTCATGGGATCGAGGCGCATATCTGGCCTGACCCAGAGCAACCGCAAAAAGCCGCTTTGTTTGCTCATGCAGGACCGTGGGAGGAAGGCGCCGTGGTGTTGTCCGGTCACACGGACGTGGTGCCGGTGGATGGGCAACCGTGGACAAGCGATCCGTTCACTTTGACCGAGAGAGACGGTAAATACTTTGGCCGCGGAACCTGCGACATGAAAGGTTTCGATGCGTTGGCCATCTGGGCGCTGGTCGAGGCAAAATACAAAAACATCAAGCGCCCTTTGCAACTGGCACTCAGCTTTGACGAAGAGATCGGTTGTACCGGTGCACCACCGATGATTGCTGCGATGCAAGAGGTACTGCCCAAAGGGTCAGCCGTCATTGTTGGTGAGCCTTCAACGATGCAAGTCGTGACGGGTCATAAGGGAAACTATGGCTATTCCACGCATGTCGTTGGTTTCGAAGTCCACAGCTCTATCATGCACACCGGCGTCAACGCCGTAATGGTTGCCGCAACTTTGATTGATTGGGCAAACCAGTGTAATGCGCGCAGTATGCAGGTCGAGCCATCAGAAATTGCCGCCAGTTTCGATCCGCCATGGACTACGTGCCATGTGGGAACAATCGAAGGTGGGACCGCGACCAATATAACGGCCAAAGATTGCCGGTTCATGATGGATTTTCGGGTTGTCCCGGGCGAACAGCCCGCGCAATGGCGCGACGATTACTTTGAGCAGACACGCGCGGCCGAGGCCAAGATGCAGTCAGTTTACCCAGATACGCGGATTGAGGTGACTGAAAGCTTTGCAGTACCGCCGTTGGCACCTGAGGCAAAAGGCGAAGCGGAAACCCTTGCGCGGTCATTAACTGGCGATAACTCGATCCGGGTCGTCAGCTATGCGACAGAAGCAGGTCAATTTCAGGAAGCGGGTTACTCGGCCGTGATTTGTGGGCCGGGAGACATCGCACAAGCGCACCAGCCTGACGAGTTCATTACGGTTGCGCAGTTCAATGCAGGCCATGAGTTCATGGTACGTCTGCTGGACCGGTTGTCCGAATAGCGACGCGAAGGCTGCTCGGAATAGGACAGTTCGCGGATGATCCAAAAGGGGAGATTTGGATATGCCGATCAAGAACAGGCTCGCTGAAACGCATGGCGAGATTACCAAATGGCGCAGGCATCTGCATGCGCGCCCCGAGTTGTTGTATGACGTGCACGAAACCGCTGCATTTGTCGTAGAGCGTTTGAAAGAGTTCGGTGTTGACGAGGTCACGCCGGGCATCGGTAAAACCGGCGTTGTCGCGGTAATCCGTGGCAGAGCGGATACCACGGGCAAAGTCATCGGATTACGCGCCGACATGGACGCGTTACCGATAGAAGAAGCCACCGCACTGGAATACGCTTCGACTGTGCCTGGAAAAATGCATGCATGTGGTCACGATGGACACACGTCCATGTTGCTTGGCGCAGCGCAGTATCTGGCCGAAACCCGCAATTTCGACGGAACGGCCGTTCTCATCTTTCAGCCGGCAGAAGAAGGCGGAGCCGGAGGATTGGCCATGTGTCAGGACGGGTTGATGGAACGCTGGGGCATTCAGGAAGTTTATGGCATCCACAACATCCCGGGGATGGCAGTAGGAGAATTTGCAATTCGACCGGGTGCGCTGTTGGCCTCGTCAGATGAGTTCGAGATTGTTGTGACTGGAAAGGGCGGTCATGCAGCTTCGCCTCATGAGGCGATAGACACAACGCTGGTTGCCTCTCACATTGTCGTGGCATTACAGTCGGTTGTTTCGCGCACTGTCGATCCGGTAAAGCGTGTCGTTCTGACAGTCAGCACTCTTGAGACCGATAGTGTGGCGTCGAATGTGATTGCCCAAACGGTGCGATTGCAAGGTACCGTGCGGTCACTTGACCCTGAATATCGAAGGATATCAGAGGAACGTGTGCGCCGGATCGCGGAGGATGTAGCTTCGGCCTTTGGAGCAAAGGCGCAGGTTACGTGGACACCAGGATATCCTGTGACGGTAAATTCTGAAGCCGAAACCGGTTATGCTGCTGAGGCGGCAGGAGTGGTGACAGGCAAAGTCGATGACAGGACTAATCCGATCATGCCGTCGGAAGATTTCGCATATATGCTTGAAGAACGGCCCGGAGCTTACATTTTTATTGGAAACGGCGACAGCGCCGAACTCCATCATCCAGAGTACGACTTCAACGACGAGATCATTCCGATGGGATGTTCGTGGTTTGCTGAAATGGTAGAGCGACGAATGCCCGTCGCATGAATAGAAGGAAAACTTCATGCCAATCAGAAATCGTTTTGCAGAGATGCACGCGGAAATCACAGAGTGGAGGCACGATATCCACCAACACCCTGAGATCCTTTATGAAACGCATCGGACCAGCGCATTGGTTGCCGAAAAGCTAAAGGAATTCGGGTGTGACGAAGTCGTTACGGGAATTGGGCGCACGGGCGTTGTGGGCGTAATCAAGGGAAAGACCGACACAAAAGGCAAAGTTGTGGGCTTGCGTGCCGATATGGACGCGCTGCCGATGCAGGAAGAAACCGGCCTTGAGTACGCCTCGAAAATTCCGGGCGCGATGCATGCTTGCGGGCACGATGGCCATACTGCGATGGCGCTGGGTGCTGCCAAGTATCTTTCCGAAACGCGGAATTTTGACGGCACCGCCGTGATGATCTTTCAGCCTGCGGAAGAAGGCGGAAATGGCGCTGAAGCGATGTGCAAAGATGGCATGATGGATCGCTTTGGGATTCAGGAAGTTTATGCCATCCACAATGTTCCCGGGCGTCCATTGGGACAGTTTGCAACGCGATCTGGCCCATTTTTGGCGGCAACGGATGAATTTGACATTCATCTTGAAGGACGCGGTGGGCACGCAGCGAAACCCCAGGAAACTGTGGACACGACGGTCATGCTGTCGCAAATGGTCGTGGCGCTTCAGACAGTGATTTCGCGGAATGCTGATCCAGTTTACCAAGGCGTATTGTCGGTTACTTCTGCTGAAACGTCATCGAACGCTTTCAATGTAATCCCGCAATCGGCACGATTGCGCGGAACGGTTCGGACGCACTCCAGGGAAATGCGTGACCTGATCGAAGACCGTATCAAGGAAATCGTGGCAGGCGTCGCGTCGACTTATGGCGGTACGTTCAAGGTTGAGTATTTGCGCGGTATTCCGGTCACTGTGAATTCGGACATCCAGACAGGTTACGCAACCGAGGCTGCAGTGGCCGTTCGCGGCGATTGTGTTGAGGCACCGATGGAAATGGGCGGCGAGGACTTTTCGTTCATGTTGGAAGAACGTCCCGGTGCTTTCATGATCCTGGGAGCCGGTGAAGGGGCCGGACTGCATCACCCCAAGTACAACTTTAACGACGAGATCATCCCGATAGGATGTTCCTGGTTTGCCGAAATGGTAGAGCGCCGCATGCCGGCGGCTTGAGAATTCGTAGGAGAGATACAAGTCATGCCAGTAAAAAACCGCTTTGCCGAGATGCAGGATGAAATCACCGCTTGGCGCCGGGACATACACGAAAACCCCGAAATCCTTTTTGACACTCACCGCACCAGTGCTTTGGTGGCCGAAAAGCTAAAAGAGTTCGGCTGCGACGAAATCGTGACCGGGTTGGGCCGCACGGGCGTTGTTGCGATCATCAAGGGGAAATCCGACACAAAGGGCAAAGTCATTGGCTTGCGTGCCGATATGGACGCCCTGCCAATCCACGAGGCGACGGGATTGGACTATGCCTCCAAAACGCCGGGCGCGATGCATGCCTGCGGCCATGACGGGCACACGGCGATGCTGCTTGGGGCTGCCAAGTACCTGTCAGAGACGCGCAATTTCGATGGAACTGTCGCGGTAATCTTTCAACCGGCCGAAGAAGGCGGCGGCGGTGGCCGTGAAATGTGTGAAGACGGCATTATGGACCGTTGGAACATCCAAGAGGTCTATGGAATGCACAACTGGCCGGGGCAACCTGTCGGTGCGTTTTCCATCCGCCCGGGTTCTTTCTTTGCCGCGACCGATCAGTTCGACATCACGTTCGAAGGGCGGGGCGGACATGCCGCACGACCGCAGGAAACTGTAGATTCCACTGTCATGACAGCACAGGCTGTGCTGGCGCTACAGACTATTGCGTCACGTAATGCCGATCCGATTGAACATGCAGTGGTGTCGGTGACATCGTTCGAGACCTCTTCTAAGGCATTCAACGTAATCCCGCAGACGGTGCAAATAAAAGGCACGGTACGCACTATGAGCAAGGAGATGCGCGGCCTCGCCGAGCAGCGGATCAAAGAGATTTGCAACGGTGTCGCAGCGACATTTGGCGGAACGGCGGATGTGACTTACATCCGGGGCTATCCAGTCATGGTAAACAGCGAAGAGCAGACGGAATTTGCCTCAGAAGTGGCAAAATCGGTTTCGGGAGACTGTGAAGAGGCACCTTTAGTCATGGGCGGCGAAGATTTCGCCTATATGCTTGAAGAGCGGCCCGGAGCGTACATCCTGGTAGGCAACGGCGATACGGCCATGTGTCACCATCCAGAGTACAATTTTAACGACGATGCCATTCCTGCGGGATGCAGCTGGTGGGCAGAAATCGTTGAAAAGCGGATGCCAGCAGCCTGATAAATTAGACAGCGGGGGCATAGCCCCCGCTGTCCTTGAACGCGGATCGGCCGTCAACGAGACCTGATTCAACGCAGCTTCAAGTTCGTTTCAAGCGCATCGATGACTGCTTCCAATGCGGACTTCTGAGTGTTCACGCACGCCTTGGCGGCGGATTGTGCAATATTCAGCGCGTTTTCGTCTGAAAGCCAAAGATCGACGGCCTTCGCCAGCTGAGGGACATCGTTCACTTCTATTGCACCACCACTTTCTACCAACGGCGCGAACGTCTCGGCGAAATTGAAGTAACCAGGCCCCGTGATCACAGCTGCCCCAGCTTGAGCGGGTTCGAACGGGTTGTGCCCACCGATTTCCAGCAGTGAACCGCCCAGGAACACAATGGGGCTGACGGCATACCAAGTACCGGTTTCACCCAGAGTATCCGCGACATACACCTGAGTTTGTTTGGAAATTTGCTGCTTCAGGCTTCTCAAGGCAACGGAAAGGTTTGAACCTTTGACGAGATTGGTGACCTGATCGCGTCGATCAGGGTGACGAGGAATTAGCAACAACAGCAGGTCAGGCCTGTCTTTGAGCAACTCTTTATGCGCGGCCAATACAGTTTCTTCTTCGCCGTCATGTGTTGAACTGGCAATCCAAACCGGGCGTTCCCCGATCTGTTCGCGCATATCACCAAGCGTTAAGTCGTCGACCGGTAGGGGATCAGACATGGCCTTTAGGTTGGTTCCAGGCTGAACGCGATTCGGGTCTGCACCCATTGTTCTTAGGTTGTCGGCGGTCCTGTCGTTCTGGGTCAGAAACAGATTAAAATGGTCGAGAATGAATTTTGCCGTCTTGGGAAGTTTATTCCATCCTTTTACGGATTTTTCCGACAGCCGCGCATTGAGCAGCGCAAGCGGTGTTCCACCTGACGCGCTCTCGACGATCAGACGCGGCCAGATTTCACTTTCGACAAAAATCCCTGCGGCTGGCTTCCAGTGTTCCAAAAACCTACTCA
>JBPCWT010000349.1:0-4262 GCA_051009255.1 Ruegeria sp.
GGCAAATGGATCTGGCGCTGTCCGCAGGTATTAATTTTCTGGATGCTGCCGAAATGTATCCGGTGAACCCGGTTTCCAAGGAAACCGTTGGCCGGACAGAGGAAATTCTGGGCAAATGGAATGCTGCTAACGCGACCCGACGGGGTGAGTTCGTTATGGCCACCAAGCATTCGGGCGAGGGATTTGCAGGTGCCCGGAACGGCGCGCCAATTTCGGCCGAAACCATCCCATCGGCTGTCGAGGGATCGCTGCGGCGGATGCAGACGGATTACATCGACCTCTATCAGTTTCACTGGCCCAATCGCGGCAGTTACATGTTTCGGCAAAACTGGAATTATGACCCGTCCGGGCAGAACCGCGACGAGGTTCTGGCGAACATGGAAGAGTGCCTTGAAGCGTTGCGACGCCAGGTGGACAAAGGCAATATCCGGGCCTTTGGCCTGTCGAACGAAAGCGCATGGGGTACGGCGCAGTGGCTGAGAATTGCCGAGCAGACGGGTACACCGCGCGTTGCCTCGATCCAGAACGAATATTCGATTCTGTGCCGGTTTTTTGATACCGATATGGCCGAGCTGAGCCTGAACGAAGATGTTGGCCTGATGGCGTTTTCACCGCTGGGTGCCGGATTTCTGACCGGTAAATATCAGGGCGGGGATGTTCCGCAGGGGTCGCGCATGTCGCTGTCACCTGAAATGGGCGGGCGCAAGTCGTCTCGTGTGTTTGACGCGGTGGCGGCGTATCTGGACATTGCGGACCGTCACGGGCTGGACCCTGTGCATATGGCGCTGGCGTGGTGTCGGGCACGGCCGTTCATGATGTCGGCGATTTTCGGGGCGACCAGTGTTGCGCAGTTGGAGCATGTTCTGGCGGGTGCCGATCTGGAATTGTCTGCGGAGGTTTTGGCCGAGATCAACGCGACCCATCGGGCGCATCCGATGCCATACTAGGGGTAGTGGGGGCGCTGCCCCCGTCGCCCCTGGCGACTCCCCCGGAGTATTTTTGAAAAGATGAAGCCTAGTGGTGTGTGGGTTGCCTGCGGTCCTGCCGAAGGTCGCGGGCAGACAGACCGTGGGCGGTTCGGAAGGCGCGGGCAAAGCTGGATTGCGAGGCAAAGCCGGTGGCCAGCGCCACATCCATCAGCGGGAGGTCTGTGTCGGTGACAAGGCGGCGGGCCTCGGCCAGGCGCAATTGCAGATAGTGATCCTGCGGCGTCGTGTTCAGGCGTAGCCGGAACTGTTGTTGCAGCGTACGGGCGCTGGTGCCCAATGTATCCGCGATGACGGCCAGAGGCAGCGGGTCGTCCAGCGCGGATTCCATCAGCGTGTTGGCCTTGGCCGTCAGGGCGGTGTGGCGGTGTGGTGCGCCGGTGCGGCTTTGCGGTTTTGAAGGCTCTGGCGCGCCGTCATAGAGGAACAGGCCGGACACGCGCGCGGCGAAGCCTGCGCCGTGCCGCGCGGCGATAATGTGCAGCATCATTTCGACGGCAGGGATTGCCCCGCCCGAGGTCAGGCGGGTTTCCGATACGGTAAAGCGGTCTGGTCGAACGTCCACGTCGGGAAAGCGGGCGGCAAAATTATCCAGATCTTCCCAATGCGTTGTGGCAGGGTGTCCGTTTAGCAGGCCAGCCTCGGCCAGTAGCCACGGACCGCCGTCGATCCCGGCCATGGTGGCACCGGTTCCGGCAATGCGGCGCAGCCCTGCGAGTAGGCTGGGTGTGGCGTGGCGGGCCAGCTGGAACCCTGCGACGACGATCATCAGGTCGCAATTATCCAGCCGTGCCAGAGGGATACCGGGAACGTTGAGGGCGCTTGTCAGCATTGCAGGTTCTGCGGTGGCGGTGACATAGTCCCAGTCGAATGCCGGGCGGTCTGCAAGCCGGTTGGCGGCGCGCATCGGATCAACCGCAGAAGCAAAGCTGAGCGTGTTGCATTCATCCAGTACCAGCACCGCCGTTTTCAGGGCGCGATGTTCGGGCTGCAGTATGTTTTTTGCGAATTTCATCAAGTTTGATTCGCATTCTGGCAAGTTATTTGCCCAAGGCTGCGCCAGAGTCGGGTATGAACGCAAATCGGAATCCGGGGAGAAGTCTGGGGAAAACCCGCGGCAAAACCCGGTATAGTTTGGGGAAAACACCATGCCTCTGGAAATGAACCGCGAAGTCTTTATCACCTGTGCCATCACGGGCTCGGGCGGAACGCAGGATCGCAGCCCGCATGTGCCGCGCTCGCCGCAGCAGATTGCAGATAGCGCAATTGCAGCGGCCAAGGCGGGGGCGGCAGTGGTTCATTGCCACGTACGCGATCCGGAAACCGGGGTGCCGAGTCGCCGGTTGGATTATTACCGCGAAGTGACAGACCGGATTCGGGACGCGGATGTTGACGTTGTGCTGAACCTGACTGCTGGCATGGGCGGCGACATCGTGTTTGGCGGCGTTGAAAGCCCGTTTCCCGTGAACGAAGCCGCGACCGACATGATTGGCGCCTCAGAGCGTGTGGCCCACATTGCCGAGTGCCTGCCGGAAATTTGCACGCTGGACTGCGGCACGATGAACTTTGCCGAGGCCGATTACGTGATGACCAACACGCCCGGTGCGCTGCGTGCAATGGGGCAGATGATGACCGATATGGGTGTTAAGCCCGAGATCGAGGCCTTTGATACCGGTCATCTGTGGTTTGCCAAGCAGTTGGTGAAAGAGGGAATTCTGGAGCCTAACGCGCTGGTGCAATTGTGCATGGGCGTGCCGTGGGGCGCGCCGGATGATCTGAACACGTTCATGGCGATGGTGAACAACGTGCCGGACGACTGGACATTCAGCGCGTTCGGGCTGGGCCGGAACCAGATGGCCTATGTCGCCGCCACGGTTTTGGCGGGTGGTCACGTGCGTGTCGGGCTGGAAGATAACCTGTGGTTGGAAAAGGGTGTTCTGGCGGAAAACTGGCAATTGGTCGAACGGGCAGGGACCATTATCGAAAACATGGGTGCGCGGGTCATTGGCCCCGAGGAAGTGCGCAATAAGCTGGGGCTGACAAAGCGGGCGCCGGTGGCAAAGTAACAAGCGTGGTGCCTGGGTAGAATTGGGGGCCTGCCCCCAAGCCCCCGGAGTATTTTGGAAAAGATGAAGAACAGGTTGGGGCGTGTCCGCTGGCGCGGTGCCTTGGCTGGAGGTGTTAGGATGAAGACAGCAGCGATCATCGGTGGCGGTGTGATCGGCGGCGGGTGGGTTGCCCGGTTTTTGCTGAATGGGTGGGATGTGCGGGTGTTTGACCCCGATCCCGAGGCGGAGCGTAAGATTGGTGAGGTGCTGGAAAACGCGCGCCGTTCGTTGCCGGGGCTGAGTGATGTGCCACTGCCCGATGAGGGCGCGTTGACCTTTCATACCGATATGGCCGATGCGGTGCAGGGTGCGGCCTGGATTCAGGAAAGCGTGCCGGAACGGTTGGAGTTGAAGCTGAAGGTTTACAGGAGCTTACAGGGCGCTTGTGATCCGGATGCGATAATTGGATCGTCGACCAGCGGGTTCAAGCCGTCCGAGTTGCAGGAGGGTGCGTTGCGCCCGGAACAGATTGTTGTGACGCATCCGTTTAACCCGGTGTATCTGCTGCCGTTGATCGAGCTGGTGCCAACCGATAGAAACGCGGCTGATTTGGTCGAACGGGCCAAATCGTTGCTGACCTCGGTCGGGTTTTTTCCGTTACATGTCAAAAAGGAAATCGATGCGCATATTGCTGACCGTTTCCTTGAGGCTGTCTGGCGCGAGGCGTTGTGGCTGGTCAAGGACGGTGTTGCCACAACGGAAGAGATCGACGAAGCAATCCGCATGGGGTTTGGCATTCGTTGGGCGCAGATGGGTTTGTTCGAAACCTATCGCGTGGCCGGGGGCGAAGCGGGGATGCGGCATTTCATGGCCCAGTTTGGTCCGGCGCTGAAATGGCCGTGGACAAAGCTGATGGATGTGCCGGAATTCACCGAGGAACTGGTAGACATGATTGCCGATCAGTCTGATGCGCAGTCGGGCATGCACTCGATCCGCGAATTGGAGCGTATTCGTGACAACAACCTAGTTGGAATGATGCGCGCGCTGAAGGCGCAAAACTGGGGCGCGGGGGCTGTTTTGAACCAGTATGACGCTGTGCTGAAACCCGGTGCGCTGCCAACGCTGGACGAGGCGGACCTGAGCCAGCCGGTTCTGACGGTATCGAGGGCAGTTCCGCTGGATTGGACTGACTATAACGGCCACATGAACGAGGCGCGTTATGTCGAGG
>JBPCWT010000350.1:0-2898 GCA_051009255.1 Ruegeria sp.
TGGCGTCGGAAGGCCTGGTGACACTGACCCCCAATCGCGGCTCGTCCGTCACCGCCGTCACCGTCGAAGACCTGGAAGAAGTGTTCCCGGTCATGGGGGCACTGGAAGCGCTGTCAGGCGAACTGGCCTGCGAGAAGATCACCGATGCCGAGATCGCCGCCATCGGCAAGTCCCATCACGAGATGATCGGCCACTACAAGGCCAAGCGCCTGCCGGAATATTTTGCCGCCAACGAGGCCATTCACACAGGCATCCTGAAAGCAGCCCGCAATGACACCCTGGCGGCCCAGCACCGCATGCTGTCGGCGCGGGTGCGCCGGGCCCGCTACCTGGCCAACATGACCCGCGAGCGCTGGGACAAGGCGGTGGCCGAACATGAGGATATCCTCTCAGCCCTCGAAGCCCGCGACGGCCGCAAGCTCGGCATCATCCTGAAACAGCACCTGCGCAACAAGCTGGAAACCGTGTCGGAATGGCTCAGGGCCAATGAACGCGGCTAGCGTGTTGGGCGCTTGATCTGCAATGCCGCTGGTGGCTCGCACAGCGCGTCATAGGCGGGTGATTGGTGACAGCTCATTGCCGTCGTCATCCCAGCGAAGGCTGGGATCCAATACTACCCGGTGTTCGGGCACTTGTTGAAGGATGGATTCCAGCCTTCGCTGGAATGACGAGGATAAGAGACTCCAGGTATTAAGTACGGCGCTCAAGTCCGGCCAGCTGCAACCTTTACCAGAATAAAAAGCGAATTCAGGGACTTGTTGCCGCAATTTGACTCAATGGAACATGTATCTTGCGGTCGTTTACCAACAAACCTGGCGGCGTTTGACCCAAAGGTAAACGAATGGTTACGATATTGGGGCAAAAGTGAGTAGTTGAGGTCGCCATGAGTATCAGCAAGTTGGGCAAGTCCGCCTATTCCCACATAGCCGTTTGGTATGACAGGGACGATGGGTCCATCCATGTGTCCATGCCTGATGTTGAAGGCTTTCACACCACCGTCGACAGCGGCCAGCATCCGGAACTGTTCGAAAAACTTTCCGATTGCCTGCAGCAAGTGGGCGAACAGCCACCGCGCGCACCCGGCGCCGTGGACGATCATCGCCGGCAGGCCTGATCACGCCGCAAGCCGGCAGTGCAGTCACTCGGTTTCAAGCCGGTATTTGAAGAACCTTGCCCCGTCGTGTTCTATCTCATCGACAAATCGTGCGCCGAGCCTATCGAGTGCTCGCAGGTTCCGGCGGGATGGCGGCAGCAGAAATGTCACGAAGAGAATGCGCTCATCAACCATGGCAAACTCAATTGCCTGCTTTGAAATACGTGTGCCGAGTCCGAACGAGTCTGACTTCAGGACCAACCCGTAATCCCACTCGTCACCCTCTTTTTGAAAACCGCCCCATCCTACATATTCGCCATTGAACAGTATGGCCCAATGTCCGAGCCCGTCACGGGTCCAGTGCACTTTCTTGGCCGTGACAAATTTGGCAACCGCGGCCCTGTCCCATTTGGATGTCAGAAGCGGCATGTGCTCGCCAATGCGGGGATCGGACATGTGCGCCACGATTTCGTCCGGCTCTATCTCAGGCAATCGGGCGAAGGTGATTTCGTGTTTCAAAGTAGCCGCCATCGGTGCAGTTCAGCATACTATTAAGTACGCAACCATCTCTGCCACAGTGCGGTCTGCACTGCGGCAGAGATGGCGTCTTGATCAGGTCACCACAGTGCCACCGGATTGATGATCATCTGCACCGTGCCCTTGATGCGGGCCTGGCCCAGCACGAACATGAACTCACCGACATTCTCCTTGGCCAGGCGGCCGGTGTTCATGGTTTCCAGGATGTAGATGCCCTTGTTTCTTAACAGCTCTACGTGTCCGTAAAACACCTTTTCGCCCTTGACTGGCGGGACGACATCAAGTCCCCAGGTGTCGGCACCGACTGCCATCGGGTCCAATGACGCCAGATACTTTGCTGCACCGTTATCGAGGCCCGGCTCCGTACTCACCCATTCCTTTGGCGCGCTGGCCAGCTTGCCGTCGGTCCAGCCGGTGTGGATCAGAACCACGTCACCTTCATTGATGGTGACGTTTTGCTTGGCCATGGCGGCCTTGATGTCATCGGTCGTGATGGCCTGTCCGCCCTCCATCACCTCGACGCCGAAATGCTCTGCCATGTCAATCAGCACGCCGCGGGCGACCATGGGTGGGATCTTGTCCACGCTGAGCTTGGTCAGGCCGGTAATTTTCACAAAATCAGCCGCCTTGTTGCAGTTGTAGTAGAGATTGCCTTCGCCCAGGTGGCCGAGGCCGTCGATCTGCGGGCCGGTGCCGAACCACAACTGGGCAAGGTCATCATTGTAGGTCATGTCATAGCCGAACACCTTGGAATTGTCGGCACCCTGGATCTGGTTCGGTGCGATTACCTGCAGCTTGGTGGAGCGCGGCGGGAATGCCGGCATGTCGGGATCAACGACTATACCGAGCGGATGGCTGGCACCGGTCTTGACCAGCTTGGCAGCCGCCATGGTGCGTTCCGGTGTGATGTAATTAGCCGCGCCGATTTCATCGTCCGGGCCCCATTTCGACGGCTTGCATTCTTCCGCAAATGCCGCAACCGACAGGCAGCAGCTCATCGCCAGTCCTAGTGCAATCTGTTTAAGCATGACTTCCTCCGCAAACGCGACCTGTTGGCGCCAGTGAAAGAAGTGGTCGCATGCCTCCCCCACGCATGCCGGGGATGGTCAGCCATGAATGAGACGTGTTT
The DNA here is from genome assembly GCA_051009255.1 of Ruegeria sp. Taxonomy (GTDB): domain Bacteria; phylum Pseudomonadota; class Alphaproteobacteria; order Rhodobacterales; family Rhodobacteraceae; genus Ruegeria. The sequence goes on from JBPCWT010000350.1 coordinate 2,760, forward strand.
GTGTCCGGCAAAAGGCCGGCGTCAGCTGGCGTCGAAATCCAGCACCAGTTTTTCGGTTTCAGGTCGGGCCTGGCAGGCGAGGATGTAGCCGGCTTCCAGTTCCCACGGCTGCAGCGACCAGTTCTGGTCCATGATGGCA
>JBPCWT010000351.1:0-6550 GCA_051009255.1 Ruegeria sp.
GTCCTGGGCCCCGCGACGTGATGTGCCAGCACATTCTGATTGCGGCGGCGGCAGGCCCATTTGATGCGGACGATCTGTATTCTGAAATGACATCGGCAGGACCATACGCCCGTATTACCCGATCTGAATTTGATGCCTGTCTGGATTTCTGTGCAACTGGCGGCTACGCGTTGCGGGCCTATGACCGCTGGCAGAGGTTGCAGCAAAGAACGGACGGGTTGTGGCAGCTGCGCGACCCACGCGCCGCCCAACGTATCCGTATGAACCTGGGAACCATTCAGGATACCGATACGTTGAAAGTACGCCTGAAACGCAATCGGGGCGGCAAGCCATTGGGAGAGATCGAAGAAGGGTTTGCCGCGTCGTTGTCACCGGGTGATACGTTTCTGATTGGCGGGCAAATCGTCCGATACGAGGGGCTGCGCGAGATGGTGGTCGAGGTGACTCGCCGCGCGGACAAAAAGCCCAAAATCGCAACCTTTATGGGCACGAAATTCGCGACGTCAACGCAGCTGAGCGATCGTATCCTGCGAATGCTGGCACAGTCCGAATGGCCGCAGTTGCCGCAACACACGGCGGAATGGCTGGCGCTGCAAAGAGATATGTCCCGGCTTCCACAGCGCGACCGCCTGCTGATCGAGAGCTTTCCAAACGACGGGCGGGAACATATCTGCGTCTATGGCTTTGCCGGCAGGAATGCGCAGCAGACCCTTGGCCTGTTGCTGACCAAACGGATGGAGGAGCTGGGCCTTGCGCCACTGGGTTTTGTCGCAACCGATTATGCAACGCTGATCTGGGGTCTGGACGCTGTTGCGGACCCGCGGCCCCTGTTTCGTATTGATGCGCTTAGGGAAGGTCTGGAGACCTGGTTGGCCGGAAATGCAGTAATGAAGCGCACGTTTCGCGCATCTGCAACGATTGCGGGCCTGATCGAGCGAAACACGGGTGGTCAGCGCAAATCCGGCAGGCAGGCGACGTTTTCCTCTGACATCCTGTATGACACCCTGTTGAAATACGATCCCGACCATCTGTTGATGCAGATTACAAGCGAAGAGGCCATGCGCGGCCTTGTTGATTTCGGACGAATCGAAGAAATGATTGCCCGAATTGAGGGGCAGATTGATCTTGTGCGGCTCGACCGGGTGTCACCATTTGCGGCCCCGCTGTTTCTTGAGATGGGCAAAGTTCCGGTCAAAGGTATGGCCGAAGAGCGATTGCTGGCTGAAGAAAGCGAAAAGCTGCTGCGGATCGCAGGGCTGAAACCAGCGTAAATGTGACCTCTTGCAAATCAGGCTGAAAAAGACAAAGAACAGACCATGAACGATTGTGGCTTTTCCTTTTCCGGCCAGCGTCTGCATGCCTTTGGGTCTGGCGCTTTGTGGTGGCCGGATCAAAACCTGTTATGCGTTTCCGATCTGCACCTGGGAAAGTCCGAACGCATGGCCCGCCGTGGTGGGCCAACTCTGCCGCCGTATGAAACCCGCGACACGCTGGACCGTCTGACCCGTGATATCGAACGTACCAACGCCGAAACGGTGATCTGCCTTGGCGACAGTTTTGACGACCTTGAGGCATTGTTGTCCTTCGACGAGCGGGAAAAGGCCCAGATCGCCACGTTGCAGGCCGGACGCCGCTGGATCTGGATAGAAGGCAATCACGATCCGGGCCCGGTTGGACTTGGTGGCACGCATTTGGGTGAATGGATATGTGGCCCCTTGGTTTTCCGCCATATGGCGAAGCCGGACGAAGTTGCAGAGGTGTCCGGACACTATCATCCCAAGGCAACTTTGCGCGCCCGTGGGCGTTCGATAACACGGTCGGCTTTCCTGTATGACAGTGAACGGCTGATCCTGCCGGCTTATGGTACATATACTGGTGGGTTGCACAGTACCGATGCCGTGCTGTCCGCCCTGTTTGGGTCAGATGCCGTGGCAATTCTGACCGGATCGGAACCACGTGCCATGCCGATGCCGCGGTGAAACCGCTGGTCACAGCACCCCAAGGTCAACAAGGTTGGGTTTGTATTTCCTGCTGACGGGTACAAGGTCGCCGTTTGCCAGACGCAAGCTGATTTTTCCACCTGCCTTAACAACTTCGCAAACGGCGTTTTCGGTAACCCAGTGGGATCGGTGCGTGCAGTATCCGGCAATCGGCTCCATTTCGGCAATGGCGTCGGTCAGCCTCATACGAAGGCTGAAAACCCCTTCGGAAGTTGCTACTTCAACATTATGGTCGTCTGCGCTTAACCGATAGATTTCACCCTGAAACGTGGCGGGAAGTCGGTTTCGAAGCCGCGGTTCCGGTTCGTCTGAACCTTCATCCTGAACCGTTCGTGGCTGGGCCGGACGAACCAGGACTAGAAGCAGCGCAAACAGAACACCATAGGGCGCAACGGTAACAAACCCCGGAGGATCTTTGCCTTCGAGTGTGAAGACAAGCCACGCCATTGCCCAAAGTGACGGTGTAAAGGCACAGATGGTCACAACGGCTGCCGCAATGTCCCGGTGAACTTTGCTTTCCCCTGTGAAAGTACTTTGCACTGCTTTGGTCGTGACCCATGTCACGATCGCGGCAAGGCAGAATACGCAGACCCAGAACACCAAACGAGAGCCGTATGACAAGCCTGCATCGAGGATAGGGGGAACAAAAGCGGTCAGCAAAAAGACAAGAATGAAGCCGCAAAGTATCTTCTGCGCACCAAGTTTTCGCAAGAAGGTACCAATTTTTGACTTCATAATAACTTGTCGATCAGTCCTCCCGGATGCCAGTCAATCATTCACGGGTCAGACACTGAAAATTTGTAACAGACTGGAATGTCACGTTTATCATCAATACGCACACAATCAAACCGTTTGTTAACAATTTAAACTACAATCTGGAAATGAATCCGGGAAACCGTAACAGAAACAAAGGGCCGCGAAATTTTCGCGGCACCTAACAGGATCAGGCGGTCAGGCCTTCGGGTTCTGGCAGACCGTTTGAACGGCAACACGCCGTTAGGGTATTGGCCAGCAAACAGGCAATGGTCATCGGCCCGACGCCGCCCGGAACCGGGGTGATCGCACCGGCAACCTGTGCGGCGCTTTCATAGTGTACGTCGCCCACCAACTTGTTCTTTCCGTCACGCTCTATCCGGTTGATACCCACGTCGACTACGGTTGCACCTTCCTTGATCCAGTCACCCGGCACCATCTCCGGCCGCCCAACTGCAGCAACAACGATATCGGCGCGCCGGACCACGTCAGGCAAATCCTTGGTACGTGAATGGGCGATGGTCACGGTGCAGCTGTCACCCAGCAACAACTGGGCCATAGGTTTTCCCACGATGTTCGAGCGACCAACAACAACCGCATCCATTCCGGAAAGCGAACCGTGGTGTTCACGCAGCATCATCAAGCAACCCAACGGGGTGCAGGGCACCATGGATTTCTGACCCGTACCCAGCAGGCCCACGTTCGAGATATGGAAACCATCAACATCCTTGGCCGGGTCAATCGAGTTTATGACGAGGTCTTCGTTCAGATGCTTGGGCAGGGGCAGCTGTACCAGAATGCCATGCACTGCCGGATCATTGTTCAGCTGGTCGATCAGGGCCAGCAAGTCCTGTTCAGCAGTGTCCACATCCAGTTTGTGTTCGTACGAGTTCATGCCGACCTCGACGGTCTGCTTGCCCTTTGAACGGACATAGACCTGACTGGCCGGATCTTCGCCCACCAGAACCACCGCAAGGCCGGGGGTGATCCCGTTTGCCTCTTTCAGCCGCGCAACCTGATCCGCCACCTGGGCGCGAACCTTGGCCGCAAAGGCCTTACCGTCGATGACTTGGGCTACCATCCTTTGATTCCTTCTTTCAAAACACAAATCGGACGCCGATGCGCGTCCGGGGTTCGTTTAGTCTGCGTTGATCACACGTTCTTCGCGCGTGATCGACCAGTCAATCAAAATGCGCCACAGATTTTCGGCCAACTCCGGGTCCAACCCGGCCTTGTCTGCGTTGGCCCGGACGTTCAGGACCACTTCCTCGACCCTTTCCGGGATTCGGGCAGGCAGGCCAGCGCCAGTTTTCAGTTCCGCCGCGCGGTCGATATATCCGGTGCGTTCTGTCAACAATGCGACCAACTGCCGATCCAGCTTGTCAATCTGAACCCGCAGTTGCTGCATCGAGGCGCAGTTTTGCGGGGGTGTCAGAGTGGGCATATCAATCTCCTGCGGCCCAGAGTGATCTTCCGGGCCGCGAGATGTCGTGTTCAACGGCTTAGAACAAGCCCTCGATCTGACCATCGTCATTCAGGCAGATCGCCTCGGCTGCGGGTTTGCGTGGCAAGCCCGGCATTGTCATGATCTCGCCGCAGACCACAACGATGAACCCTGCCCCTGCCGACAGGCGAACTTCGCGTACCGGTACAGAATGACCGATGGGCGCGCCGCGCAGCGTTGGATCGGTTGAGAAAGAGTACTGGGTTTTTGCCATGCAGACCGGCAGATTGCCATAACCGGCGTCTTCCCACTCTCTCAGCTGGCTGCGGATCTTGTTATCGGCCAGAACTTCGTCCGCGCGGTAAATCCGTTTGGCGATGGTTTCGATCTTTTCGAACAGTGGCATATTGTCGGGATAGATCGGCGCAAAGTTTGCTGTGCCGCCTTCGACGATTTCCACAACTTTTTCTGCCAACGGTGCAGAACCTTCGGAGCCCAGTTCCCAGTGACGCGACAGAACCGCCTCGACCCCGTGATCGGCGCAATAGTCACTTACCGCCTGAACTTCGCCGTCGGTATCGGTGACAAAGTGGTTGATGGCGACAACAACCGGTACACCGAACGATTTCACGTTTTCGATGTGGCGGCCCAGATTGGCGCAGCCCGATTTAACCGCGTCTACGTTTTCTGCGCCAAGGTCAGCCTTGGCAACGCCGCCGTTCATCTTCATCGCGCGCACAGTGGCAACCAGAACAACTGCTGACGGGGCAATGCCTGCCTTGCGGCATTTGATGTTCATGAACTTCTCGGCGCCCAAATCAGCACCAAAGCCTGCTTCGGTCACGACATAGTCGGCAACTTTCAAGGCAGTCTTGGTGGCAATGACCGAGTTGCAGCCATGCGCGATGTTGGCAAACGGCCCACCATGAACAAAGGCCGCGTTGTTTTCCAGCGTTTGCACCAGATTTGGCTGCATCGCGTCCTTGAGAAGAACGGTCATCGCGCCCTCGGCCTTGATGTCGCGGCAGTAAACCGGTGACCTGTCACGGCGATAGGCCACGATGATATCACCAAGGCGTTTTTCCAAGTCCTTAAGATCGTTGGCAAGACACAGGATCGCCATGACCTCGGACGCGACGGTGATGTCAAAACCCGCCTCGCGCGGGAAACCGTTCGAGACGCCGCCCAAGCTGGCCGTGATCTGGCGCAGCGCACGGTCGTTCATATCCACCACGCGACGCCATGCGACACGGCGGGTATCGATGGCCTGTTCATTGCCCCAGTAGATGTGATTGTCGATCATCGCCGACAACAGCGAGTGGGCAGAGGTGATGGCATGAAAGTCACCCGTGAAATGCAGGTTCATTTCTTCCATCGGAACAACCTGCGCGTATCCGCCACCTGCGGCGCCACCCTTCATGCCGAAGTTCGGGCCAAGCGATGCCTCACGGATGCAGATCATCGCGTTCTTGCCGATTCGGTTCAGGCCATCACCCAGACCAACGGTTGTTGTCGTCTTGCCTTCGCCCGCAGGCGTAGGGTTGATTGCCGTCACCAAAATCAGCTTGCCGTCTTCGCGGTCCTGCACCGAATTGATGAAGTCCTGACTGACCTTTGCTTTGTCATGGCCGTATGGCAGCAGATCGTCGCTGGAAATTCCCAGCTTGGCACCGATTTCCTGAATCGGTTTCTTGTTCGCCTCGCGGGCAATTTCGATGTCGGATTTGTAGCTCATTGGGCAGGGTCCCTGATTGAATTCCGTGCGAAACCGACGCAGTGCGCCGGCGCTGAGCAATCCATACCTTTGTGTACCGCAGCGATGGATAGAGATTCCGACATATTCACGCCGTGAAGCGGCGTTGACCCATTTCGGCGGACCAAAATCGCAGCCTCAGGCGGGATGCGGGGCCCAGTTGCGTTGGTCGGGAACAAAAAGTGTCAGCCGGTCCCCAACCCGGACACTGCCGGGGCGTTCGACGCCGGCAGTTACGCCGCGCCTGCCCTTTGCAGCCGGTTTGAACCTGGGCCCGTAACCGGGGGAGACGCTTTCAACTTCGCGCCCCGGTATAACGCAAGGCAGGTTTTCGACATCGACGGCCACGGTTAATCCGCTGGGCGCCTGCAAGCGCGAAGATGGCGGAACATGCGTGAAATCCGGGATTCCGCGCACAACCATGCTGGCCCCGAGCAATGCCGGATCAAGGCTGCCAAGGTCCATTTCCTTGGCAATCTCTGCCAGCTCTTCGGCGGACAGGATCGTCAGCTGCCGGGTATTGCGAATTTCGGTGCCTATCGGGTGAAGGTTTTTGACACGCACGCAGGACGGGCGCGTAGACCCCTGATGGCGGGCACC
>JBPCWT010000352.1:0-3070 GCA_051009255.1 Ruegeria sp.
AGCCTGAGTATATGATCGGGCAAAGGAATCTTTTGCGCGAACGCTGGCGCGGGACGTATCATGGACTTCCGAGGGGGTAATCCGGACAAGGCAAGCAGCGGCGATTGGCACGCTTCGATGTCGGTCGCTTTGGCGCTTGGTTTGGGGTTTTTTGTGCTGACATCCGTGGCCGGTGTTCTGGGCGTCGGCATGGTCGTCGGCTATCGAAACACATCGGAATTGCTGACACAGAAGGCGCAGCTAATCATCGGCGCCCAGCGCCAGCAGGTTGAACGTTACCTGACTGCAGCAGAAAATCAGGTCGATTTCATTGCAAGCCGGATATCGTCTGGCGAGGTAGAGCCGGACGGCTCGGAAGAATTTGTAAGTCTGCTGTTGGGCGCCGTTTCGGCAACGCCACAAATCGTGCGTATTCAATTCATCGACAAAGAGCAGCTGTTGACCGGCGTCGAGCGCGTCAGGGACGAAACATTGCCGATATTTCTTAAGATCGGTGATGACGCTGATCTGCTGCAACTAGTTAATGATGCAATCGAGGCAGGAAAACCGCAGTGGGGGAATATTCTGTGGCGGCAGGAATATGGTCAGGCTGTGCTGAATTACCAAAAGCCGGTTGTGTTGCAGGGCAAGATTGCGGGTGTCCTGTCTGCATGGGTTTCCATTGTGGAATTGTCCGAGTTCCTGGCGGATCAGGAAATGGAGTTTGGGGCGAATGTGTTCATGCTGTATGGCCGGAACACGGTTTTGGCGCACCCGCTAATGGCGTTCGGCTATGCCGGGTTAAATCGCTCTGCGCCATTGCCGCAACAGGACCGGTTTTCCGATCCCATCGTCTCGGCCATGTGGCAGCCGAATGATCGGTTTAGCGTCGCAAAATACTTTTTGACCGGCCCGAACACGCGCTTTGTCGCCTATGCCGACTGGGAATACGTTATCTTTTTTGACGAGTTGCCCAACTATGGGGCGTACCCGCTGACGGTTGCCACGTATTTCGAAGCTCATGATATCATTGCAGAAGCCGCCCGGCTGAAATGGGCAATTATCTTTTGCCTGGTCATGGCCGTGTTGTCGGCGGGAATGGCCGCCGTTATCGGCCAAAAGATCGCCAAACCAGTCCGGCGTCTGTCGGACAACGCGAAACGCGTTCACGATTTAGAAATTGCCAGCATCGACGACATCCAGGGGTCTTTTTTCCGCGAGTTGGACGAGGCTGCGCGATCCTACAACTTTATGCTTGATGGTCTGCGCTGGTTCGAATTGTACGTTCCTAAACGGCTGGTGCGGCAATTGATGCGCCACCATGCCGGTACGCAAATCGAGTCATCGCACCGTGATGTCGTGATCATGTTTACCGACATTGTTGAATTCACGACGCTGTCTGAACACCTGACCGCCCCGCAGATCGCATCATTTCTGAACGAACACTTTGCCGGGCTTGCCGAGTGCATCCAAAGAAACGGAGGTACGATAGACAAGTTCATCGGGGATTCTGTTATGGCGATCTGGGGCGCGCTGGACCATCAGGATGACGCCGCCGATCTTGCGTGCCGAACGGCACTGGAAATTGCGCAGTGGGTCAAGGAGTACAACCTTTATCGACGGGAAAGGGCCGGTATCGCGCATCCGGTCCGGTTGCGCATTGGCATGCATATCGGACGCGTGGTTGTTGGCAATATCGGAAGTGAAGGCAGGCTGAGCTATACCGTGGTTGGCGACACCGTTAACGTGGCGCAGCGTCTGGAAGAAGCAGGAAGAACGTTGGGCCCATTGGAAAATGAGGTCAACATTCTGGTTTCCAGCGCGGTGCGAAGCGCATTGGTTCAACCGCTTACATTCGAACACATTGGCGCGCACAAGCTGCGTGGTCGAGAAGAATTGGTAGAGATCTATTCGCTGCAAGGGGAGTAGAGTTGTGAATAGGCAGCGCGGTCGCAGATGCGCGCCGTTTCGATACACAATGGTACCTCAAACCCGATCATTGTCGCCGTTACTGAAACCTTTCACACACAAGCCCGGCCTTTCATTCCCTGTTTACTGGCAAGGCTGTCTGAAACTTGACAGCTTGCCGCCAAGCCGGGGAGTATCCGCTGGTGGGTGCCCCGGCGTGTTGCGACAATGGCAACGTTTCATCGAGACGCGCGCGGTTTGTTGTTTGTCGGAGAGTATCAATGAGTTACTGGGTTGCACTTTTACTGGCGATTGCTGGCAATATTGGCGCGAACATCTCGTTCAAACATTTCATCCAAAGCACCGATCTGGATGCGTCCTGGGGCTCTGTCCGGGTTGCCCTTAGCCATTCGTCGTTTTGGATCGGGATGTTTTTGGGGCTGAGTTTGCTGGGCTGTTATCTGTACGCCATCAAGGCCCTGCCCCTTAGCGTGGCGTACACCACGGCAACCAGCCTTTCGATCGTGGGAGTAACCTGCGCGGGCGTATTTATCTATGGGGAAACGTTGGGTTTCAAGGCAGTCATCGGCATCGCGATTGTTCTGCTTGGGGTTTACCTTGTCACCACCGCTTAACAAATAACAATTATAGTGCACGAGCAGTCAGGCCCGACGGTACAACCGCCACTGCAGATCAAGCGGTGGATAGGGGATTTCCGATTTCCCAAACATCGACCGCAATGGTGATGTAACTATCTTGTGCCCTGGTACGCTAGACATCTTATGAGTTAGAAGTGACGCCGCATGGGCCCCGGAAATGTACTTTCTTGGAGCACCGGCGGCTAGATTTTCGAAACCTCTTTCGTTCATGGCAAAGTCTAAACTCTTGCTTGTAAACCAATGCAGTACACTTGGTGGCGAGTATTCGTGCCAGTGCTTGCCAAACAAGCGAGCAATCATGCTCTCGCGACGCCAAAACTCAATCAGGCAAAGTGCGCCTGGTTGGGTTAGCTTAGATACAGTGTCCAAAGACCGACGCAGGTCATGAAAATGACCAATTACCTGGATCATGGAAATCGCATCGAATGGGTCAAGGTCCTGCACAGTTTCCAGGTCGCCCTGCAAAACGTTGAGGTCCATTTTTTCGTTTGCAAATTTGGCCATACTTTCATTCGGCTCAATAC
>JBPCWT010000353.1:0-4145 GCA_051009255.1 Ruegeria sp.
GCTTTATTGATCGCATGGTAGAAGAGAAGTCACATAATTTTGCTTTGTTTGTACCAAAAGTGGCGTCCCATGTGGCGCACAGTTTTTTCGACCACTCTCTTGAACCAGGAAACCGGTTCACACCCGGTAAGCTGCTGGGCATGTTTTGGTTTCGAAAAATGCACCAGTAATTTGCCCATACGCCGAAATGACACCCAGCCAACTACCCATTCCACTGACGTTCAGCCTGCACGGCGAGATCTGAAGCTGTGGGAAGTTCCTACCGCTTGCCCCTATTCGCCTTGAACCCACCGCGTTGTCCCGGTTTGCCGGACGTACTGCGGGGTACGGGGCGTTTTGATGGGGTCGTGCCGCTGCCGACTGGTACGCCGGTCGGCGTGCCGCCCATATCGTCGAGATCGGGTTTGGCGAAATAGCTTTTGTTCTTTGGATCAGGGGCTTGACCGGAAGCCCGCCCGCCGGCTTTTTTGCGTTTCGCCTCCAGGGCACGGCTTCGTTGAGTATTCTCAATGCCGCTATTGCGCGCCAGCGGATCGTCGGCGACCAGCAGTTCGGTTTCCTGCAACCGCTTGATCTCGTCGCGCAGGCTTGCCGCTTTTTCAAAGTCGAGATCGGCGGCGGCGTCGCGCATATCTTTTTCAAGCGCTTCCAGGTGAGTTTTCAGATTGTTGCCAACCAAGGCACCTTCTTCGGCCAGCCCAACGTCAACCCGTACATGATCGCTTTCATAAACACTGCCCAGAATGTCGCCAATATCCCGCTTGATCGATTGCGGGGTGATGCCATTGGCGGTGTTATAGGCTTCCTGCTTTTCACGCCGCCGATCGGTTTCGGCAATCGCCCGTTCCATCGACCCGGTGATCTGATCGGCATAGAGCACGACGCGGCCATCAACATTGCGCGCCGCCCGGCCAATGGTCTGCACAAGGCTGGTTTCTGACCGCAAAAAGCCTTCCTTGTCAGCATCGAGGATTGCCACAAGGCCACATTCGGGAATGTCCAGCCCTTCGCGCAACAGGTTGATGCCGATCAGGACGTCAAACGCTCCAAGGCGTAAATCACGAATGATTTCAATACGCTCCAACGTATCAATGTCAGAGTGCATGTAGCGCACCCGCACGCCGTTTTCGTGCATATATTCGGTCAGATCCTCCGCCATGCGCTTGGTCAAAACGGTGACCAGCGTGCGGTAACCTTTGGCGGTGACCTGCTTGATTTCGTCGACCACATCATCGACCTGCGCCTTGGCCGGGCGAATTTCGACGGGCGGATCGATCAGACCGGTCGGGCGGATCACCTGTTCTGCGAAGACGCCACCAGACTGTTCCATTTCCCAGCCACCGGGCGTGGCAGAAACGCAAACCGTCTGCGGGCGCATGGCGTCCCATTCCTCAAACCGCAATGGCCTGTTGTCCATACAGGAGGGCAGGCGGAAGCCATATTCAGCCAGCGTCGCCTTGCGGCGGAAGTCGCCGCGATACATGCCGCCGATCTGCGGGATGGTGACATGGGATTCATCAGCAAAAACAATGGCATTGTCGGGCAGATATTCAAACAGGGTGGGCGGTGGTTCTCCTGGCTTGCGGCCGGTCAGATAACGCGAATAATTCTCAATGCCCGCACAGGCGCCGGTGGCCTCGATCATTTCGACATCGAATTTCACCCGCTGTTCCAGCCGTTGTGCTTCCAGCAGACGGCCTGCTCTGGTCAGTTCCTCCAACCGCCAGGCCAGTTCCTTTTTGATTTCCTTGACCGCCTGATTGAGCGTCGGACGCGGGGTCACATAGTGGCTGTTGGCGTAGATTTTGACCGATTTCAGCATATCGGTCTTTTTGCCGGTCAGCGGATCAAATTCGGTGATCGTTTCAATCTCATCGCCGAACAGCGATATCCGCCATGCCCGGTCTTCAAGGTGAGCCGGAAATATCTCAATCGTGTCGCCCCGCACCCTGAACGACCCCCGCTGGAAATCCGCATCTCGCCGCCTATATTGCTGGGCCACGAGGTCGGCCAGCAATTGCCGCTGGTCCAACTGGTCCCCCACCGACATCTGAAACGTCATCGCCGTATAGGTTTCCACCGAACCAATACCGTAAATACAGGACACCGAAGCAACGATGATCACATCGTCCCGTTCCAGCAGCGAGCGGGTGGCCGAATGGCGCATCCGGTCAATCTGCTCGTTGACCGAGCTTTCCTTCTCAATGAATGTGTCGGAGCGCGGCACATAGGCTTCCGGCTGATAATAATCGTAATAGGAGACGAAATATTCCACCGCATTGTCGGGGAAAAAGCTCTTCATCTCGCCGAACAATTGCGCTGCAAGCGTCTTGTTGGGGGCAAGGATCAGGGCAGGGCGCTGGGTTTCCTCGATCACCTTGGCCATGGTGAAGGTTTTGCCCGATCCGGTTACCCCAAGCAGCACCTGTGTGCGGTCGCCGCCTTCATTTGATCCGGCTTCGGACCGCAATCCGCCGACCAGTTCATCAATGGCCACAGGCTGATCGCCTTTCGGTTCAAATTCGCTGACAACCTCAAAGGACTTACCGCCTTCCGACTTGTCCGGGCGGTCGGGGCGGTGGGGCACCCAGATATCGCCCTTCATTTCGTCGCGCCCATGTTCAATCAGATCAGACAGGGCGGATACAGTTGCAGTTACCCCGGACGTGGACGCCATTTCCAGCGCTTCTTCAGCAGATACGTCCAGTCCGGCAACCGGGTTCAGGCCGGCGGCCACACGCTGTTTAACATCGTTGGAGCCGCCGATGATCGTGCCGCCACCGGTACGCTTTTCGCCGACTGTGGGGTCTGATGCTCTTTTGGCGTTGGCTTTTGCTTTTGCCGCCTTTGCCGCTTTTTCGGCCTTTCGGGCAGCGTCCTTTTCCTTCCACTCCGCAGCGGTACGGTCGGCCAGGGATTCCTGTTCGATTTCCTCAGCCCACGACGAAATATCTCCCGACAGCGGCGCACCCTTCAACGGAGCCTGCGGCGCTTCCTCAAAGCCGTCCGGCTTGGTGGATTTGTCAGGTGATTTTTCGGTCTCGGCCATCCGTTCTATATGGGACGAAAAGGGAACATTTGAAAGGGGCCAGTGACAAGATGCTGACAGGTTTGTCAGCAGGCTGGGAGGCCCGTTGTTTCACCGCTTGTTGCCCTTGCGGCCTCCATCGCACTTTGGCAGGAAGGGGCAGCCACATATTCAAGGAATGCCCATCATGCAATTTGCCAAGATCAATGGTGTTACGCTCCACTATCAGGTGATCAGCGCGCCGGAAGACAAACCAACTTTGGTTTTCTCCAATTCACTGGCGACCGACTTTCGCATTTGGCGTGATTGTGTCGTGCGGCTGGTCGGTGAGTGTTCCATGGTGATGTACGACAAACGCGGCCACGGCCTGTCGGATATTGGCGAGACGCCTTACAAGATCGATGACCATGTCAATGATCTGGCTGGTCTGCTGGACCATCTCGGGGTGTCGAATGCGGTGATTTGCGGCCTGTCCGTTGGCGGCCTGATTGCCCAGGGGTTGAATTTTTTGCGGCCCGATCTGGTGCGCGCCATGATCCTGTGTGACACCGGCGCCAAAATCGGCAGCGATGAAATGTGGGACGAGCGCATGGCGATTGTTCGCGATCAGGGGCTCGGCGGACTGGTGGAAGCCAATATGCAGCGCTGGTTTACGCCGGATTTTCATGAAAACCGCGCCGATGAACTGGCCGGCATTTCCAACATGTTTTTGCGGGTGCCGGTGGAGGGCATGTTGGCGACAATGGCGGCAATCAAAGGGGCCGACCTGCGTGCTGCAGCCCCGCAGACCAAGGTTCCGACAATCTGCATTGTCGGCGATCAGGACGGCTCAACGCCTCCTTCGCTGGTATTGGAACTGGCCAAATCGATCCCCGAAGCCCGCTATGAAGTGATCAAAGGGGCAGGGCATATTCCCCCTATCGAGCAGCCGGAAGTAATGGTCGAAATTTTCCGCGCCTTTTTTAAGGATGCGGATATTACCTAGGCCCGATTAATTTCGAAGATGCCGAAGGGCAGTTCCGAGCCCTTCTTGCCAATTTGAACTTGTCGCTCTCTGGACAATTCGATGGGGTGATATCCGTCAATTCATGACCCAAACGCGACTCTCGGCGTTACC
>JBPCWT010000354.1:0-6434 GCA_051009255.1 Ruegeria sp.
CGTGGAAACCTAAAAAAGGCCGCTATGTTCAACAATGGCTGTGCCCGCTGAAATGCGCGGAAACGGTTAAAGACCTGCGCGGCCAGTTCATTTTCAATGGGAACCGAGAATAATGTGCGGAAAATCACGTCAGCCGCCGCGTGGCTCGTGAGCTTCTCGACTTCTACAATCTGTCCGACGTGCGGTCTCAACCTTTCTACGCAGGCCTCGGATGCGGCCAACATGGCCGGGAACGTATCCCTTAGCCGCCCCCCTTCAAAAGAGGGATCAATAATCCGCCGCTGACGCTTCCACGTTTTCCCGTTGGTTAGAAACACAGACTCTCCTAACAGAGGTTTCAATCCTTCGCGGATGCGATCAGATTTCGGGAAATCGTTTGGGCGCTTCTTTAAAACCGTATCAATAAGCTCCGGTTGATTTGTCAGATATGAGCGAAAGAATGGGGTTCGGAACTCGGCCATCCAGGCCCGATAAAGCCGTTGAGGTTGGGCAGATAACAAATCCTGTCGAAACAGTTTCAGATAACGCCGCAATGATACCTTGTCGGGCCTTGCCCTTGGTTTGGGTGGTATCATGCAGACACCGAGGTGAACTTAGAGACAGCTGTTTCGATGCGCGAACGAGATGGTGCGCGGCCTTCAAATCGATCAGCTAAGGTCATAGGGCCTGCTGTAACACGGAAATAGTCATAGTCACCCGGTCGATCAAATGCACAAAGGTATTGAAAATGAAGACGAAAGAAACGCCAGCGTAAGGCTTTCCACCGCTCGGCGGACAGGGTTTGTGTAAATGCCGCCGACAAAACCAGGGGCCATTTTTTGTCTGAAGAGGAAACACCGCTTACCGCAACAGGATCACACAGTGCAAAGGCGCACCCGTCCCCCGGTGCTGACACATCGACCCAAGTCAAATCCGCGCTTGCACAAAGGTAGTTCAAATCTGACCGCAATCGGTACGCCTTGGGCAGGAACGACACCATCGGCATCACCTGCCCCAAAGAAAGAAACGAAAGTTCAGGTCCGTCTGCTGGTACACCCTGCCGAATTACATCTGCCAAAACGGATACACCCAAATGCGCACCAGAGCTGTGTCCAACGACCAGCACTTCGTCAACGTCATCCCGCAATGCTTTTTCGACAAGAGCACTAAAACCCTCAAGCCGTCTTTCCAGTTCTGGCGCGTACATGCCCCACATTCGGGCCGAGTAGGCGTAATCATGCATCAGGTAATAGGCAAACAGCTTCTTATCGAGCCTGCGGAACCATCCTAGTACGATGTAACCGGAAATTGCTGCCGATGATACAGCGACCCATGTGCTAACAGGGTTCAACGAACTAAATACTAACCACGATACAAAAACTGCGGCCACCAATTGAAACAACAACATACCAACTGGATACAGCGCCGCGATCACTGGACCCTTGCGTAATTGCATCAGTCGCCATAACGCGCCAGACGACGCGTATATCCATGCAGTCCGCGCCAGTTGCAGGTATGTGGAAGCTATCGAGTTCGACATGCTGTCGCGAACGATGTCGGACCAGACCAACACATCGACATCGCCTTGTACGTTCTGTCCGTCCTGTTCCGAATTGACCTGCCACCCGTATGGACCATCAGCAGATTTCGCTGAAACAGTAATCTTATAGCCGGACAATTCGGATTGTTTACACCCTTCCTTTCTATATAGCTCTCGATATCGCCGCGGATGAAATGGATCATAGCCAGGGATATAAAAAACCCTGCGCCTGTGCACCCGTAGTTGCGGTGATGAACTGCTCATTTCACGACCTCTGAAAGGCAGGTTAGCGCAGGCATGGTGTCAGGGTAAGGCCGTAAGCCAAGGGAAATTTGATGACGTGAAAATCAGCCAAGTACTGCGAGGCCTGGAAAGGCTTCAAGGAGCCACCAGCTGAATTCGGTGAACAATCCGGTTATCAGCATGATCCCTACAAACAGCAGTAAACCAAACATTACTTTTTCGATTGTGCCCATATGGGGCTTGATACGGTTCATCACGGACATCGATCTGCTCAGGAACATTGCTGCCAGCAAAAATGGAATCCCAAGACCCGCAGCATAAATGCCCAGCAATAAGGTTCCTCGGGCAACAGACGCCTCGGACGCGGCCAATGACAGGATTGCACCCAGCTGTGGGCCAATGCAGGGTGTCCAGCCAAATGCGAATGCAAGCCCAAGAATGTAAGCGCCGAAAACCGATCCACCAGCATCGTGTGTTTCCATCCGCGCCTCTCTGTCCAGAAGCGGGATGCGAAAGACATTCAGAAAGTGAAGTCCGAAAACAATGACAACGGCGCCAGACAGCTTTGCGAACAGTACCTGATTTTGTAACACAAATGCGCCAAAGGCGGATGCAGTGAAACCCAGCAACAAAAATACGGTCGACAACCCCATCACAAAGAACAAGGCGGTCAGCGTTGCCTTACGACGTGCCTGAGCTTCGTCCTGCATCTCGTGGATGCTCACGCCGCTCATATACGCCAGGTACGGCGGCACAATTGGCAGCACACACGGCGAAAGAAAGCTAATGAACCCACCGATTAAGGCAACAAGCATCGCTGGCAACAAGCCCGCGTCGATTATGTCGATTCCGAACATGGTTTAGCACATATGACATCGACCTCATCCCGTCACGGGGCCATTCGGTCACATCCTCGTGGTCGCCCGCTGGACACACGGCCAAAGGCCGAATATTTGCATGCTATGACCGATGAAACTAATATACTTGACGCTCTGGGCTTGTTATGCCCGCTGCCTGTTTTAAAAGCTCGCAAAATGTTGAAATCATTGCCGAACGGCGCTGTTTTGCGCGTGTTAGCCGACGATCCCGCCGCTGTGATTGATGTTCCACATTTCTGCATTGAGGCCGGTCATAACCTGATTTCCCAAGGCGAAGAAAACGGTCACCAATTCTATGTGATACGCAAGGGCGGATAAAAAAAGGCGGGCACGTCGGCCCGCCTTCTTGAATTTGACTGGTTTACAACGACCACCAACCGCGCTTTTTGGGTTTTGGCGGTTCGGGCGGTTGCACGTCTTCTGCTACGACCTCCAGAACAGGTTCTGGCTCGTCAGCACGCTCTTCCTCTTCCGTTATCGGTTCTTCCTTGGCTTCGGGTTGCACTTCGACAACTGTCGGCTCTGATTTTTCCGGCTCAACGTCTGCTGTTTCCAAGCCGCGCTCTTCAGCAACCGCAACCTCTGCCACGGCATCCTCGGACGGAGCGGGCTCGGCAGTTGCGTCGGTAGGCGCTGCGTCGGCGACTGCTTCATCGCCTTCGGTGATCGCATCCTTTTTCTTGCGACGTGGGGCGCGACGCTTCTTTGGCTTGGCCGGCTTGTCGTCGGTCGCTTCTTCAGACTCTGCAGAAACTTCCGCAGCGGCGGAATCGGTTACGGGCTCGTCAACTTGTTCCTCGGTTGGCGCAGCTTCGTCTGCAGCAGTTTCGGCACTTACATCTGCCGCGTCTGCATTGGCCCCACCTTTTTTCCGACGACGACGACGACGTTTCCGCTTTGGCTTGCTGTCGTCTTCGGTCTGAACGATTTCTTGTTCCGGCTCGTCCTCGGCGGCATCGATTTGATCCATCAATGACGCATCTACAGAAACGACCGGAGCGGTTGCCTCGGGAACAATTCGGCTGGCTGTTTTGAATTTCTCCATCGAGAAATCTGGGCTAACCAAATGAACGTCACCTTCGACACGAACAGACAAACCGTAGCGAGATTCGATCTGCGCAATATGTTCGCGTTTCTGGTTCATCAGGAAGTTGGCAATACTTACCGGGCAACGAACCAGAACCTCGCGTGACCGCCGGCGCGTACCTTCCTCTTCGATCTGGCGCAGAATCGACAGTGCCATGTTGTCATCGGAACGAATTAGACCTGTGCCATGGCA
This sequence comes from Ruegeria sp., assembly GCA_051009255.1. Taxonomy (GTDB): domain Bacteria; phylum Pseudomonadota; class Alphaproteobacteria; order Rhodobacterales; family Rhodobacteraceae; genus Ruegeria. The sequence goes on from JBPCWT010000354.1 coordinate 3,920, forward strand.
AGCCGGACAAGGCTGCGTTGTGACCTCGATCATTCCGGGACGCAAACGCTGACGGCTCATCTCCAACAAGCCAAAGCCCGAGATGCGACCAACCTGAATACGCGCGCGATCTGTCTTGAGCTTTTCCTTGAGGCGCTTTTCAACGGCCAGATTGTTTTTCCGCTCGTCCATATCGATAAAGTCGATAACGATCAGGCCGGCCAAATCGCGCAATCGCAACTGCCGTGCGACCTCTTCAGCCGCTTCGATGTTGGTTCTGACAGCTGTTTCTTCGATCGAACCTTCTTTGGTGGCCCGGCCAGAGTTCACGTCAATCGCAACCAGCGCCTCGGTAACGCCTATTACAATGTAACCGCCCGATTTTAACTGAACAGTTGGGTTAAACATTCCGCCCAGGTAGCTTTCCACCTGGTAACGCGCGAACAAAGGTAATGCATCCTCGTACCGTTGCACGTTCTTTGCGTGTGACGGCATGATCATTTTCATAAAGTCTTTGGCAATGCGATATCCGCCTTCGCCTTCGACCAGAACCTCGTCGATTTCGCGGTTATAAAGGTCGCGGATCGAGCGCTTGATCAGGTCCCCTTCTTCATAGATTTTGGCAGGCGCAATGGATTTCAGCGTTAACTCACGGATTTGCTCCCAAAGACGCTGCAGGTATTCATAATCGCGCTTGATCTCGGATTTTGTGCGCTTGGCGCCGGCGGTCCGTACGATTAGGCCTGCGCCCGTCGGCACGTCGATTTCCGAAGCAATGTCTTTCAGCTTTTTGCGGTCGGCCGCATTTGTAATCTTGCGGCTTATGCCGCCGCCACGCGCGGTGTTTGGCATCAGAACGCAGTACCGGCCTGCCAGTGACAGATAAGTTGTCAAAGCAGCGCCTTTGTTGCCCCGCTCCTCTTTGACGACCTGCACCAACAGAACTTGCCGGACTTTGACAACTTCCTGAATCTTGTATCTACGCGGGCGCGGTTTGCGAGGTGGGCGAATATCTTCGCTGTCATCTTCGTCAGCAACGGACTCGATTGTGTCATCCTTGGACGTCGCATCAGCTTCTTGATCACCGCCTTCACCGTCATCACCGTTATTGGAAGGTTCGGTTTCTCCGGTTGCGTCATCAGAATCCTGATCCGTCACCTCTTGGGTTTCCGCACCGGTCTCTTCCTGACTGTCCGTGGCGGCTATCCCGTCGTCAGTTTCAGCGTCATCCGCGTTTGCAGTAGTTTCCTCGGTGACAGTTTCGTCAGTCTCGGCAGTTGCCTCGGTTAATTGGCCATCGTCATCGGTCTGTGCGGCTTGCTCTTCTGTTCCTTCTGGTTCTTCTACGGGGGTTTCCGCCACAGTCTCCATTGGCGAAGTACCTTCTGGTACCGGGCCATCAACAACTTCGGCATCGTCATCCAGATCGATAGTTTCCATACCGGTTGGTTCTGACGACACTTCTATCGTTTCGACGGGATCATCTGACTTTACGTCTGCAGCCTTTGTCCGAGACCGAGAGCGGCGCTTTTTGGGTTTTGGTTCGTCCGCCTCGTCGCGCGCTTTCAATGCCTCGGCATAAGCGCGCTCTTCCTCCATCAGTGCCTCACGGTCAGCGACAGGGATCTGGTAATAGTCGGGATGAATCTCTGAAAACGCCAGAAAACCATGACGGTTTCCGCCGTAATCAACAAAAGCCGCCTGCAGCGACGGTTCAACCCGCGTTACCTTTGCTAGATAGATATTGCCAGCAAGCTGGCGTTTGTTTTCGGATTCAAAGTCGAATTCCTCAACCTTGTTGCCGTCCACCACCACGACGCGAGTTTCCTCTGCGTGGGTGGCATCGATAAGCATTTTCTTAGCCATTTGTCCTTGGTGCACCGCGCCAAAAGCGTTGTCCTCCCCTGTCCGGGGGGACAGGCGTTTTTGGGGTGGTGTCTTGTCAGGGCGATTTTGGACGGCGCGCGGCAGGGTCTGGCGCTGTGGCCCCCTGCCCGTATACTCAATCGTTGCGCGCGCGTCATCGCGGTTCTTCTCCGACAGGCGCGAAACACACCGCTGCCTGCCCGTTTATTCCTTTCGCCCAGATCAATGGGCTAAGGTACTACACTGCCCCGTGCGGGGCACAATCGGTCTGCTTTGCCTAGTGAGGATCATCGCCATCAGCGGCAAAGCAGCGAAACTCAAAGAAACGGGGCTTAAGAGCGCAAAAATGGCCCGGCCCGTCCCGCCACAATAAAAGCAGTCCTGTGGAAAAGACAATGGGCAAACTGCATCGGCATACCCCGAAGGTTGTGCAGAATGCCTAAAAGTTTGAATTTGTTACTCTGTTAGGCATAGCCGCAACAAATTTGTTGAAAACGAGTCAAAACAGTCGGGAAAGCCGCATTTGTTGTTCTGCAAACGCTGATTTCAGGCAGATTTACAAGTAGTCAGCGCGCTGCAGGCCATATTTGGCCATTTTTTCGTTAAGGGTTCTTCGTGGTAAGCACAGTTCATCCATCACGGACGCAATCGATCCCTTGTGGCGTCGCAT
>JBPCWT010000355.1:0-3491 GCA_051009255.1 Ruegeria sp.
GACTCTGGGTCGATCATCATGAGGTTCGCTTTGTTTTCCCCACATTAGCCGTGACGCGGTTGGTTTCCAATTGACCCGGTCGGCTGCGCCACAGATCGTAGGCCTTGCGCATTACAGTTGGAAGAGCACCGGGTTGGAAATCGTGTTTTCCAATAATTCTTAAATTCGAGGGCTGCCAATTATCGGGAACGTCTGATGTCCAAACCATCAGTATCAGGTGAAAATGCGTGAAAGTATGGCGAACCTCGCCGGGAATCAGGTTCCATTGCGCCGCAAAAGGTGGGCATTCTGCGGGCGCTTCGGACCATTCCGAACCCGGCCATCCCAGCATGCCACCCAGCAATCCCTTGTCCGGACGACGTTCCAGCAACATCGCGCCGTCTGTGCGACAGGAAACATAAATATGGCCCAACCGCGTGGGTTTCGGCCTTTTCGCGGCTTTCTTTGGCAGCTCGGCAGCCGTGCCCTTGACCCGCGCCAAGCAAGCCATTTGTAACGGGCAGATACCGCAGGCCGGTGATTTTGGGGTGCAGATCGTTGCGCCCAGATCCATGACCGCCTGCGCATAGTCGCCGGGGCGCATGTTCGGTGTCAGGGCAGCGGCCCTGTCTTTTAACACTGGCTTGGAACCCGGCAATGGGTCGTGAATGTCGTGTAGCCGCGATATGACGCGCTCTACGTTTCCATCCATTACCGTTTCACACCTGTCAAAGGCGATGGCAGCGATGGCGGCAGCGGTATAAGGGCCAATACCCTGCAATTTCAGCATCTTATCGTATGTGTCGGGAAATCGCCCACCAAAATCATTGGCAACAACGCGTGCGCATTTCAGCAGATTGCGGGCGCGGGCATAGTACCCCAGTCCCGCCCATTCCGCCATCACCTGATCATCGGGCGCGACGGCAAGCGCACGAACATCCGGCCATCGCTGTATGAAACGCAGAAAGTATTCACGCACCGCTGCAACGGTGGTTTGCTGCAACATGACTTCGGACAACCAGACACGATAAGGATCGGGCACAAATCCGGCGGCACGGTCCGCAGGGCCAACACGCCATGGCATTTCACGCGCATGCGTGTCGTACCATTCAAGCAACGCGTTGCTCACATCCTGTTCACGTAAGTCACGCAAGATTTATTCATCTCCCTGTCGGGTTTCACTGGCGCCCAGGTTCCTGCTCATTACAATAGCGGCGCAGGAGTTGGAAACCAGATGCAGCCCAGACGTTCTTCTACGCGCGGCTTTAAACGCACCGCCACTTTGCTGAACGGCCAGATTCGCCGTGCCGGTGAAAGCAGGGGCTTTGCTGTGTCTCGTTTGCTGACTCACTGGGCTGAAATCGTAGGACAGGAAATTGCGGCGATCGCCCGCCCTGTGAAAGTAGGGTACGGCAAGGGCGGCTTTGGCGCGACATTGACTGTGCTGACCACCGGCCCCCAGGCACCAATGCTGGAAATGCAAAAGGAACAGCTGCGGGACAGGGTGAATTCAGTTTATGGCTATAACGCCATAAGCCGCATCCGCATCACTCAGACCGCTCCGACCGGATTTGCCGAGGGGCAAGCCAGTTTCGAGCATCGCGCGAAGCAGGCAGAAACCACAATAGCGCCCGAAGTGGTGGCCGAGGCAGAACAGACTGCCAGCGAAGTTCACGACGGTGATATGCGCACGGCTCTTGAACGTTTGGGGCGCAACGTTTTAACCAAACAAAAAAATCTCTGAGAAAGGGCTGAGAATGACCCGAATTGCAACCGTAATATGCGCGGCTGTCGCCGTCGCCGCAGGGGCCTATTGGCTAAGCCTGTCACCTTCAGGCCTTCCGGCTAACCCCCTGATTGGCAGCGCTGATGCGCAAGAGGCCGATCTGGACACCTCTACGATCGTGGAAATGGTGCAGGGTGCCGAAAACGCGCCCGTCGAAATCATTGAATACGCGTCTTACACCTGTCCGCATTGCGCCAACTTCCACAATGGTGCCTATAAACAGCTTAAGAAAGATTTCATCGATACGGGTAAGGTGAAGTTTGTCTACCGCGAAGTATTTTTCGATCGTTACGGACTATGGGCTTCGATGGTTGCCCGATGTGCGGGGAACGAAAAGTTCTTTGGTATTACTGACCTGTTGTTTGAAGGGCAATCTGAATGGACCCGCGCAGGCGGCCCGCCGGAAATTGTCGATGAACTGCGTAAAATCGGGCGTTTGGCCGGAATTGATAACGACCAGCTTGAGGCTTGTCTGCAGGACGGAACTCACGCGCAGACCTTGGTTGCCTGGTATCAGGAAAACGCCGAGAAGGACGATGTCAGTGCGACCCCAACATTCATCGTGAACGGCAAGAAGACCGAAAACCTGCCCTACGAGGAATTCAAGAAATTGATTGAAGAAGAGCTGGGCAGCTGATGACAGCTCCTCTTGCTGGTTTAAAAGTTGTTGAACTGGCACGTATTCTGGCCGGCCCCTGGGCCGGCCAAACATTTGCCGACCTTGGGGCGGATGTCACCAAGGTCGAATCTCCATCCGGCGACGATACCCGCGCTTGGGGTCCGCCCTTTATCACACGGGGCGACGATGTTTCAGCCGCGTATTATCATTCGACCAACCGTGGTAAGGCGTCAGTCACCGCAGATTTTTCCACATCTGAGGGTCAGCAGAAAGTACGCGATCTGATTCTGGACACCGATGTCCTGATCGAAAATTTCAAGGTCGGCGGGCTAAAGAAATACGGGTTGGATTACGACAGCCTGAAGAAATTGAACCCGCGTATTATCTACTGTTCGATCACGGGATTCGGGCAGACCGGCCCCTATGCACATCGTGCCGGTTACGATTTCATTATTCAGGGCATGTCCGGTTTGATGTCTGTAACAGGTGAACCTGATGGCCAGCCGCAAAAGGCCGGAGTTGCAGTCACCGACGTGTTTACCGGAATTTATGCCGTTGCCGGTGTGCTTGCCGCCCTCCATCAGCGCCAGGAAACCGGTCGTGGCCAACATGTGGATATGGCCTTGCTGGATGTGGCTGTGTCAGTGACAGCAAATCAGGCGCTTAACTATCTGACGACCGGCAAAGCCCCCGAGCGCATGGGGAATGCCCATGTCAATCTGGCCCCATATCAAGTTTTTGACTGTGCCGATGGCCATATAATTATCGCGACCGGAAACGATCGTCAGTACCAGCGGCTTTGTCGGGTTCTTGGTCTGGAAGACATGGCCGAAGCACCCGAATTTCTGCGCAACAAGGACCGATTGGCAAATCGGCGGGTCATGATCGCACGCCTGAACGGCGCTACGGCGCAAAGAAACAAGACAGAGTTGCTGTCCGCATGCGAGGCGCAGGGAATTCCAGCTGGTCCGATAAATACTCTGGACGAGGTTATGTCGGACCCACAAGTGATTGCACGAGGTATGCAGATCGAACTGGACGGTGTGCCAGGTGTGCGCTCACCCTTCGTTTTTTCTGATGCCGAACTGGCGCTAGACCGACCAGCAC
>JBPCWT010000356.1:0-17999 GCA_051009255.1 Ruegeria sp.
TTTTCACGCAGTAGTCGTGGTCGGTGTAATCGGTGTAGCGCCGGGGGTCGACGGACCACATATCCCATTCCGTATGTCCATCGACGATCCATTCAGCCAAAACCTTGCCTGCACCACCGCCCTGCGCGATACCAAAGGTAAAGACGCAAGCCTCGAACGCATTTTTAACGCCCGGCATGGGACCGATCAGTGGCAGCCCGTCGGGCGCATAGGGAATGGGTCCATTAATGACACGCGCCACACCCGAGGTCGCCGTAAGCGGAACCCGCTCCATCGCGTCGGTGACGATATCCTCGATCCGGTCCAGATCATCCGACCACAGCTGAAAGCTGAAATCGTCGGGCATCGGATCACTTTCGGTTTCCCAATGCGCGCGGCAATTCGGTTCATACGGGCCGATGTTAAACCCGTGCTTTTCCTGCCGCAGATAGTAAGACACATCCACATCGCGCAGCAGCGGAAGCTTTTTACCGGTTTCCTTTGACCATGCTTCGACCTCGGGGATTTCTTCTGTCAGCAGGTATTGGTGGCTCATCACCATCATTGGCACAGAGCGGCCGCCGTAGGGTTTGAACCACTCACCCACGCGCTGGGCATAATAACCCGCAGCGTTGACCACGTAATCGCACTCGATATCCCCTTTTTCCGTGTGAACAGTCCAGGTTCCATCATCGTGCTGCGTCACACCGGTTGCCGGGTTGAATCTCAGGATTTTGGCACCCATTTGGCGTGCACCCTTGGCCAGCGCCTGTGTCAGCTGGGCCGGGTCGATGTCACCATCGCTTGGGTCATAAAGCACACCTTCAAGATCGTGGGTTTCAAGAAACGGGTAGTGTTCCCTTGCCTGTTCAGGCGTCCACATCTCCATTTCGATACCCTGATAGCGGCCCATCGCACAGGCGCGTTCGAATTCCTGTACCCGCTCTTTGGTATGCGCCAGACGGATCGATCCGGTCTGATGATAATTCATTGGATAATCGACTTCGTCACCCAGACGGGCGTACAGCTCGGTCGAGTACCGCTGCATGTTCATAATGGCCCAGGAGGTCGAAAACGTAGGAACGTTACCAGCCGCATGCCAGGTTGATCCGGCGGTCAGTTCGTTTTTTTCCAGCAATACGCAATCGGTCCAGCCTTTTTTGGCCAGATGATACAAGGATGATGTCCCTACAGCACCGCCACCGATGATGACCACGCGGGCTTTGGTTGGAATGTCACTCATTTTTCAAGTCCTGTTATTGCGCCTCTTGAGGCAGGTCGTCCGTGATGTCGTAGTAATCGCCCTTGTCAGCCACAAAGATGTGCCGGGCGAGAGAGAGTCCGGTAGGCGCGTCAAGTGCGCCCATGGAAATCGAAATCGTGTCCTCGTCATTGTGCTGCCAAAAGAGGAACGATCCGCAACTGCTGCAAAATCCGCGCCGGGCGATTTCCGACGCGCGGTACCAGCCAAGCGTATCGCTGGCGGTAAAGTTCAGATTGTTGAGATGAGTAGAGGTCGATGCCCAGACATTTCCGGATTGCTTGCGGCATTGTCCACAATGACAGGCAGAGGGCGGGGACAGCTCTCCGTCGATGACGAAAGTGACCGCGCCACACAGACAGGAACCTGTTGTTGTCATGTGATCCTCCGTTTGCGATTCAATAAACCGGTGGGGCAATGACCCAGACGGCAACGGCTTGTTCTTTGTACGGGTTTGCCCATTGATAGGGTTCATTTTTGACGCGAAAGCTGTCGCCCGTGCCAACGGTGAACTGCCGGGTGCCGATAACCAGATCCAGTTTTCCCGACACCATATACCCAACTTCTTGGGTGGGACGGTTTGCTGGGGTCTGCATCCGGGAATGGGGCTGGAACGTCGAATGCACCATTTCGAAATCATCCGTTAGATCAGGTGAAAGCAATTCTTCGATCAAACCTTCGGCCCCCGATCCCATGGGTCGCCGAGAACCTGCGCGCACGACATATCCTTGTTCGTCAGCGGGTATGGCAGAGTGTGCAAACAGCATCGACATCGGAACACCAAGGCATTCCGCGATCAGGCGCAAATCCGAAATCGATGGCTCCGAAAGGTCGCGCTCTACCTGGCTGAACCAACCGATGGAGCGATCCAGACGCGTGGAGATGTCCGACAAAGTCAGCCCTCGCGCCTTGCGCAAGGCCCGTATATCGGCACCTAGAGTGGCACTTTGTGGGGCTTGGTTGTTCACCGATCACTCCGAATCTCGTGAAAATTTCCATTGTTTTTTCACGATGAGGCGAATCGGTGAAAATTTCAAACTTTTTTTCATTTGAGGCATACGGCTTGTTTAGCTATCCCGGTCGCATGTGGATCGCGGTAATCTATCTTTGGGCAATAAATGGGCTGACGCTAATAGCGATCGGCTGGGACAAGTCACGTGCCAGTCGAAAAAAGCGGCGCATTCCCGAACGTCGGCTATTGTGGTTGGCTGCAATTGGCGGCGGACCGGGGGCATTGCTGGGACGTTGGATGTTCAAACACAAGACACGCAAATCCAGCTTTTCGGCTTGGCTAATGACGATCTTGGGGGTTCAGGGAATAGTAATCTACCTGATCCTTTCCGAAAGCCTTCCCATCATCCGGTGATCCATCTTTTGTTCAATTCCAAAGGCTAACCAAATTGCAAACTGTCTGTTACACTCAGGCGATCTCAAAGATCAGAGAATTTATTTGGACAAACAATTGGGTTGAATAGAAATGGAAAATGGTATCGGTTTTTTTGACATCGTCTGGTCGATTTTTTGGCTGTTCCTGATGGTCGCATGGTTCTGGGTGATGATTTCGGTCGTGGCCGACATCTTTCGCTCGAAGGATATGAACGGTGCAGCCAAGGCGATATGGGTTGCGTTTGTGATCCTGATCCCCTGGTTGGGCGTTCTGTCTTATCTGATCGTTCGTGGCGACAAAATGCATGAGCACAATGTCGACGCCATGAACAAAATGGAGGCGGCGCAAAAGGACTATATCCGGTCAGTCGCAAGTGTATCCGCAGCGGATGAGTTGGAACGTCTGGCCGCACTGAAAGACAAAGGCGTTCTGACAGATGAAGAGTTTTCCAGTCAAAAAGCCAAAATTCTTGGCGGTTGAAGGTCACCTGTTTAAAAAGTCATTGATCGGCCGGGTGACTTCCCGGCCGATTTTACTTTGCGAAAACTTTCGAAAGAATTGCCTCAATCGCCTTGGCATCCTTCTGGCAGAATGCATCCGGCTGATTGCTGTCGATGTCAAAAACCCCGATCACATCACCGGCGGAATTCCAGACAGGCAACACCAGCTCTGAACGGGTTGACGTGGCACAGGCGATGTGGCCGGGAAAGGCATCCACGTCGGGAACCAACTGTACCTTGCCCGTACGGGCGGCAGCACCGCATACGCCCCGACTGAAGGGAATGACAAGACACCCGTGACCGCCCTGATATGGACCAATTTTCAGAAGATCAGGTTCGGTGACACGGTAAAAGCCTGTCCAGTCGAAGCGGTCGTCTGAATGATGAATTTCGCAAGCAACGGTTGCCATTAATGCCACCGCGTCAGTCTCGCCCTCGGTCAGGGCAGCGATGGTTTTTTTAAGGGCGTCGTAATCAGCTTTCATCTGGTTGCCTCTGGTTCAAACGAAGCAGGGGCGCTGCCCCTCTTGAGCCGCGGGCTCAATTCACCCCGGAGTATTTGGAAAAAGATGAAGCGTCAAACGCGTTCGATTGCGATTGCTGTTCCTTCGCCGCCGCCGATGCAGATTGCGGCCACGCCACGTTTCAGACCACGGTTTTCCAATGCGTTGAGCAAGGTGACCATGATGCGAGCGCCGGATGCGCCAATCGGGTGGCCCAGCGCACAGGCACCGCCGTTCACATTCACCTTGTCACGCGGTAGACCCATTTCGTGCATGAAGGCCATTGGAACAACCGCAAATGCTTCGTTCACCTCCCATAGATCGACGTCATTTATGCTCCACCCAATGCGGTTCAACAGCTTTTTCGCCGCTGGAACCGGTGCCGTTGTAAACAGGCCGGGTGCCTGTGCGTGGCTGGCGTGACCAACAATGCGCGCGCGAACGGTCAGGCCATGGGCCTCGGCCGCGTCGACAGAGGCCAGAAACATCGCGGCAGCGCCATCGGAGATGGAGGAGGAGTTCGCCGCAGTAACGGTGCCCTCTTTGCGGAAAGCGGGCTTAAGCGTTGGGATTTTTTCGGGCCGGGCCGATTTGGGTTGCTCGTCGGCGTCCAGTTCGACGTCTCCTTTGCGGGACCGAACAGTGACAGACGTGATTTCGCCATCGAATCCACCGCTTTCCTGCGCCGCCAGCGCATTGGATAGCGACTGCAATGCGTATTCGTCCTGCGCCTCGCGCGTAAACTGGTACGCTTCGGCGCAATCTTCGGCAAAGGTTCCCATCAGACGTCCCTTGTCATAGGCATCTTCCAATCCATCGAGGAACATGTGGTCGATAACCTGACCATGGCCGATCCGGGCACCGCCGCGCATTTTTGGCAAAAGATAGGGGGAGTTCGTCATGCTTTCCATGCCGCCGGCCATCATGGTTTCGGCATGGCCCAGCGCAATTTGGTCAAACGCCATCATGGCCGCCTTCATACCGGAGCCGCACATCTTGTTGAGCGTGGTGGCAGGAACCTCTTCGCCCAGACCACCGGCAAAGCTGGCCTGACGCGCCGGGGCCTGACCCTGGCCTGCTGGCAGGACACATCCCATCAGCACCTCGTCAACCGTTTCCGCCTGAGCCCCGCTTAGTGCCGCGCGTATCGCAGCGCCACCGAGTTCCGCTGCGGCGACACCGTCGAACATACCCTGGAATCCGCCCATGGGGGTACGGGCTGCGCCTGCGATAACGACCTCTTTCATAATTCAACTCCATCTCTTTCGGTGTGTTGAATACCGAATGGTAAGAATTGCCGTCTAGCGTATTTCTACCAAGAATGTTCAATTTTGAGGATCGTCGCATGGGTCTTAGCAGTAGCAAAGAAGGCGAGACGCAGATTATTACCGTTCATTCCGCCAGGATCGATACAGCAATGGCGATTCAGTTCAAACAGGATATGCGGGCCCGGACAGACAATGAATCTGGTCGGGTCGTGCTGGATCTTTCTGGCGTCGAGTTCATCGATTCCAGTGGTCTTGGCGCGATTGTCGCATCCATGAAGCAATTGGGCGAAGGGCGGCGGTTGGATCTGGCCGGGTTGCAGCCCGTGGTCGAAAAAGTGTTTCGTCTTACACGCATGGACACTGTATTCAGGTTGTTTGTTTCGCTGGACGATGCGCTGTCGGCGAACGTCGACTGAACCCGGCAGGAGCAGGGCCGAGTGAACCGCATCAATGATCGGCAGAACCTTGAGGTGACTTTTGCTGCAACCAAGGCAGAAGCGAGTGCGGGCATCGCCACCTTAAGTGAGCGGCTTGGGATGCTGGGTCTTCCCGAAACCAAGTCCGACGATGTTCGAATTGCCCTGGCTGAAGCGGTTAACAATGTGGTCGAACACGCATATGCCGGTACAACGCCTGAAAACGTCCACGTAAAATGCGCTCTCGGCGTTAAGAACCTGGAGATTCTGATAACGGATCCCGGGGTTCCAATGCCGGATTTCGCCCTTGGGAGTAGGGTTCCGGCCTCTGTTGAAACGGTGCTTGCGGACTTGCCCGAAGGGGGATTCGGCTGGTACCTGATCCGCACGTTGACCAGCGATGTCCGTTACGAGCGTCGCGCGGGATGCAACAGGCTGTCGTTGCTCTTTGAGTTTGCTGAACCATCCTGATGTGCACCAAATGGCCACAATAACGCCTAGATCGAACCATTGTGCCGCCTCAAACGAGGATCATAAACATCCTGTAGCTCAGATAGCTTCCCTCGGCGCTTAGCGTCACAGCCCCCACCCAGTGAGCGGCGCCGAGGAACTTCTCCCCAAATTGACTGGACAACCCAACGCGGACCATTAATGTCGCCGCGATTGATGGGAGCGTTCAGATATGCGTGATCTGCACAGGCCGGGCCGTTCCGAGGTTCTGGCGACCGAAGGGATGTGTGCAACATCCCATCCTTTGGCCGCAAAAGTTGCATTGGATATTCTGGAGTCCGGTGGCAACGCGATGGATGCCGCAATTGCCGGTGCTATCTTGCTGGGAATCTGCGAACCGCAGATGACAGGAATTGGCGGCGATTGTTTTGTTCTGTTCAACAAGGCCGACGAAAACAAAGTTCGCGCTTTGAACGGGTCCGGCAGGGCGCCAAGCGGGGCGGTTGCGCAGACGTTGCGCGATCAGGGGATGTCAGTGATTCCGACAACCAGCCCGCACTCAGTTACCATTCCGGGCGCTGTCGACGCATTTTGCCACTTGTCCGAAACAGAAGGTACATTGGGTTTGGATGCGATTTTGCAACCGGCAATCCGGTATGCAGAATTGGGCGTGCCGGTTGCATCTCGGGTCGCATTTGATTGGGTCATTGGCGCGGAAAGACTGCAAGGTGCTGCGCGCGCTCACTATTTGTTGGATGGCACCGTTCCCAAGGTTGGGCAAATCTTCCGCGCACCGAAACAGGCGGAAGTATTGAAACGAATTGCCAAACACGGGCGTGATGCGTTCTATGCTGGCGAAATCGCCGAAGATATGGTTGCCGCACTGAACGCGATGGGCGGTGTTCATACACTTGACGATTTCGCGTGTAACCGCAGCACGGTAACCGAGCCGATTAGTGGTGAATACAAGGGCCTTGAACTGGTTGAACACCCGCCAAATGGCCAAGGGGCCACGGCAATTCTGCTACAGAACATCCTGAAGCATTTTGATCTGGCGAACATGGACCCGTTGGGGGCCGAGAAAGTGCATCTCGAAGCCGAAGCAACAAAGCTGGCCTATGATGCAAGAAATCGATTTATTGCCGATCCGGATTACACGGCTGAGCTCGATCGGTTTACGTCACCTGAAACCGCTTCGCGGCTGGCGTCGCTGATCGATCCGCGGCGCGCCATGCCGTCTGCGGCACCTTTGACGGAAAACATTCACAAGGACACGATTTACATAACTGTTGTGGACAAGGATCGGATGGCTGTTTCGCTTATCTATTCGATTTTCAACAGCTTCGGTTCGGGTATTGCATCTGAGAAGTTTGGAATTCTCCTGCAAAATCGCGGCTCGGGATTTACCTTGAATCAAGGCCACCCGAACGAACTGGCCGGTGGAAAACGCCCAATGCATACAATCATTCCGGGGATGCTGCGCGAAAATGGACGTGTTTTGATGCCCTTTGGCGTGATGGGCGGGGCTTATCAGCCCACGGGTCACGCCCGATTCGTATCAAACCTCGTCGACGCAGGAATGGACCTGCAACAGGCGATAGACACGCCCCGCGCATTTGCCGACAAAGGCGTTTTGAAATTGGAGCGTGGGTATTCCGATCAAATTGCGAAACAATTATCTGATATGGGCCACATTATTGAACGACCAGAAACACCACTTGGCGGTGCACAAGCGATCCGTATCAGATCTGACGGGGTTCTGGAGGGTGCAAGCGACTCGCGAAAAGACGGCTGCGCATTGGGATACTAAGGCGCGTTATGGCCTTTGCACCAGCAACAGCAGGATCAGTTCAGCGCGAAATGCAGCGGGTAACCACCATCCTGAAAGGGACCAAACATGTTTGGAACATCGGGGTGGTCCACCGGCTCACCCGACTGGTCCTCTACCAGATTTTGTTCCGACACATAAGCAACATAATAGGATTGGTCGTTTTCGGCCAACAGATGATAAAACGGCTGATCCTTGATCGGGCGGCTTTCCTCGGGAATCGCCTCGTACCATTCTTCGGTGTTGGCAAATTTCGGGTCCACGTCAAAAATCACCCCTCGAAAAGGATGCTTTTTGTGACGAACCACCTGTCCAAGGTGGTACTTCGCGTGTGTCTTAAGCATAGTATCGGCCCCCAAGGGTCTTACTACCTCTTTCCAACCCTCAATGTCCATTCATTGATCTGAAAAACAGGGAAACAGTCTGTGAACTTGATTTTGACAGTATTCGAGATTGTGACCCCGGTTTTTTTGATGGCTGGGATAGGGTTTACATGGGTCAAACTGGGTTTCGAGTATCGTCTTCAGTTCGTCACGCGATTTGCTATGACACTGGCGGTACCCAGCCTGATTTTTGTCGCCTTGATGCAAACGGAAATCCCGGGTGGTGATCTGTCACGGTTCACGCTGGCGACGATTGCGGCCAATCTGGCAATGACGTTTGTTTTCTGGGCGTTCGTCCGGCTGACCGGGCTGGATCAACGCACCTACCTGTCGCCGCTGATATTTGGAAACACGGGGAATCTGGGCCTGCCATTGTGTATTTTTGCGTTTGGCCAAGCCGGTCTTGGATACGCGGTAATCTTTTTCTCAGTCACGGCGCTGTGGTCGTTTACGTATGGGATCTATCTGGTCGCCGGGCGCGGGTCACTTGGCAAAGTTGTGCGTGAGCCAATGGTGTGGGCCACGATATTGGGGGCGTTGTTCCTGTGGAGGGGGTGGCAAACACCGCTGTTTCTTACCAATACCCTGGAATTGCTGGGTCAGATGGCTGTGCCCATGATGCTGATAACACTGGGTGTTGCCATCGCGCGGCTGACAACTGACAAACTCGGCAAGGCGTTTTGGCTGGCTGTGGTCAAGGTATCCGTCTGTTTTGCACTTGGCTGGGGTGTGGCCAGCGTATTTCAGCTTGGCGATATTGCCTTTGGGATATTGGTTTTGCAGATGTGCACACCCGTCGCGGTAACCGCGTATTTGCTGGCCGAACGGTTTGGTGCGGATTCGGATGCAGTTGCAGGTTTGGTCATGGTTTCAACCGCGTTGTCAGTGCTTGCTTTACCTGCCGTTCTAGCCGTGATTCTGTAGCGATTGTGATTTCCTCTTTGGGTGAAATCCGTTAGAATGCCGAAAAAACGAAGGCACGAGGCAAATGAGCAGATTCCTTATCGCACTCCTTGGGGTGGTGTTATTGGCATCCTGTGGTGGATCTAACCGTCCGCCCAGCAATCTCAACAACGCCTGCGCCATCGCGCGCGAGCGACCGGATTACATCAAGGCATTCAAAAGCACCGAACGCAAATGGGGCGTGCCGGTTCATGTTCAGATGGCGACCATCTATCAGGAGAGCCGCTATCGCCATGATGCGCGTACTCCGCATAAATACGTTCTGGGCGTAATTCCGATGGGGCGGCAAAGCAGCGCCTATGGATTTAGTCAGGCATTGGACGGTACCTGGGACGAGTACCAGCGTGAAACCGGCAAGCGCCGCGCCAAACGGGACCGCATCCGCGACGCGTCGGACTTTGTCGGCTGGTACATGAACAAAAGCCAGGAAAAGAACGGCATCCAACTTAGTGACACGCGAAATCAGTACCTTGCGTATCACGAAGGCCATGCCGGGTATGCGCGCGGTAGCTACAACAGCAAGTCCTGGCTGCTGCGCGTTGCAAATGACGTGGATGCCCGTGCCGGTCTGTATCAGGCACAGCTTGCAGGCTGCGGTTACTGATTAGGTAAAATCTAACGGGTCAGCGATTGTCTGACCCGGTTCTCTTTGATGTTGAAAATAGGCTTTGATCAAGCCGCCCACCTTTGTCGAGAGGACCAAGCAAAACGGTTGTTTGCGAACCGGCCTCGTCATGCACAACCCATTTGCGCAACTCGACGGGGTTTGATGTAAACATCAACTCGATACGGCCGGTTTCGGGGTTTTTGGGGTCTTGCGCGGTTACAACGGTGGCTGTTCCATCGAAATCATGCCCGACGACCATGTTCGCCCGGCCCAGATTCACGTTTCTGTCCAGCACCAATGACAAGGGCGTCCGGCGCAAGGGGTATTGCTCGGGCGGCTGGTTGGACTTTGGATCAAAGATCATGACCGTACCGGTGTTTGCCAAAACCACGGCGCTGCTGGGCGGGTCGTATTCGAATCGCATCTTTCCGGGCCTTTGCAGCCACAGTTTTCCGGTGCTCAATGATCCATCGTCATTGACCTGAGTGAATGTCGTCTGAACCGTTTTTAGGCCGTTCAGATAATTTGATATCTCGGACAGCGGCAGCTTGTCAGCGGCCCAGGCTGCAGGGGTGGCCAGTGAAATGGCAAGGGCAAAGGCAATCAGTCTCATAAAACGTCAGATAGGCACTCTGCCCCCGTTTGGGAATGGCTTATTGTTCCGGCACCAGAATTTCGCGTTTGCCAACATGGTTGGCGGATGAAACGATCCCTTCATCCTCCATCTGCTCGACAAGGCGGGCCGCCTTGTTATAGCCGATTGCCAGCTTGCGCTGGATGTATGAAGTTGAGCATTTGCGATCCTTAATCACGATTGCGACAGCGGTGTCATACAGCGCGTCTTCGCCTTCCGTGTTGCCGCCGGTGTTCAAGCCAAGAACGGCATCAATGTTATCTGCCTTGTCGTCTGTCGGACCTTCGACCACGCCACCCACATAATCCGGCGGACCGAATTGTTTCAGATGGTTCACAACTTCTTCCACCTCTTCGTCCGAAACGAATGGACCATGGCAACGGGTGATCTTGGCACCGCCTGCCATATACAACATGTCGCCCTGCCCCAGCAGTTGTTCAGCACCCATTTCACCAAGGATGGTGCGGCTGTCCACTTTTGATGTCACCTGGAACGAAATCCGGGTCGGGAAGTTGGCCTTGATCGTACCGGTGATGACATCCACCGATGGGCGTTGCGTAGCCATAATCAGGTGAATCCCCGAGGCACGCGCCATCTGGGCAAGGCGTTGAATACATGCCTCGATCTCTTTGCCTGCGACCATCATCAGATCGGCCATCTCGTCGACGATCACAACGATGTAAGGCATCGCCTTGGGTTCGAACTCTTCCGTTTCGAACACCGGCTCGCCGGTTTCGTCGTCAAATCCGGTCTGGACCGTACGGCTGAACATCTCGCCCTTGGACAACGCGTCCTTCACCCGGCCATTATATCCGGCGATGTTGCGCACGCCCATTTTGGACATCTTGCGATAACGATCCTCCATCTCGCCAACAACCCATTTTAGAGCAACCACAGCCTTTTTCGGGTCGGTCACAACGGGGGACAGAAGATGGGGAATGCCATCATAAACGCTGAGTTCCAGCATCTTTGGATCAATCATGATCAGGCGGCAATCATCCGGTGTCAGCTTGTACAACAACGACAGGATCATGGTATTGATCGCCACCGATTTACCGGAGCCAGTGGTACCCGCGATCAGCAGGTGGGGCATTTTGGCCAGATTTGCGACGACCGAACCGCCGCCGATATCCTTGCCCAGCGCCAGCGGCAGTGATTGATTGCCGTCACCGAAATCCCGACTGGCCAGAATCTCGCGCAAAACCACCATTTCGCGGTTGTCGTTGGGCAGTTCGATACCGATAACCGACCGCCCCGGAACAGTGGACACACGAGCAGACAACGCCGCCATCGACCGTGCAATGTCATCGGCCAGACCTATGACCCGGCTGGCCTTGAGCCCCGGCGCGGGCTCCAGCTCGTACATTGTGACAACCGGGCCTGGGCGAACGCTGACGATTTCGCCTTTGACACCATAATCGTCCAACACATTTTCCAGCATCCGGGCGTTTTCTTCCAATGCTTCATCGCTCAGATGGTGCCGCTGTATGTTGGTGGGGCTGGTCAACAAACCCAGTGGCGGCAGTTCGAAATCTGCCAGTTTTTCCTCGAACGAAAGCGCCGGTTGCGCCTCGGCCTTGGCCCGTTTCGACGGCTGCGGCGCGCGTCGTACAGGTTGCGCGACAACCGGCTTGCGCGGCTCGGCCACCGGGATCTTCATCGCGGGCTGAGGTGGAATCGGTTGCGGGGCATCTTCCAATACGTCGTCGTAATCCGTTTCGAACGAAGGTTCCGGCTGTGTTATGGCGTCGGCCTCCAACGCGTGACTGGTTGCTGCTGGCTCTTGCCAAGTGCTGTCCGCACCGGATGTCAACGGCGGCTCGGGCGGCAATTCATCCGACCGCGCTGTGTTCAGGATAAGCGGGTCAGGTCCCCTGCCGCGTCCCTTGGTCAGCGGCAGATTTGGATCAGGTTGCGGCGCTGCCTCGCCCACGGCTTCTTTTCGGCTGCGAACAGCCGCAGATATCTTTGAGCGGATGCGGTCTTCACCCGGCATTTCGTCATAGCCCTCAACGGGGACCGGAACGACCAGCTCGGGCTCTGGCATCGGGTCTGGACGGCGGATCAGCGCCGGCATCCGGGCCAATAGGCCAGTTTTCGGTGCAGGTTCGGGCGCGACCAGAACAGGTTCTTCTGGCAATGGGTCGGCATAGACCAGTTCGTCCTGATCAACAGCCGCAGCGGCTTCGACGCGATTTGCCTTGCGCTCGGCCCATTGTGCACGACGATCCATCGCGGCGCGGCTGGTGGCCGAGGCACCCTGACCCAGCAGGTTCATCAGCAGGTCATAGGCCATAACGAGACCCAGCAGAAATGCGCGGAACCCCCGTTTTACATCCGATTTGGTAAATCCAAGTACAAAAATACCCAAGGCCAGCATCCCGGCTGCCATGGCAAGGGACATCAGCTTAACCATGAAATGTGACGCGATCGGCAAAAGCGTCAGCAGCGCACCCATAACAGTGTCGCCAAACAATCCACCCAGGCCAAAGCTGTGCGTCGCGCTCCATTCCGCGCCGGGGACAAGGTTTGCGGCATAGACCGAGACGATGGCAATCCAGATCGGCGCAAAAATCAAACGGGCGACTGCGCGTTCTTCACCAAAATGACCGGCAAAGCGGATACCCCATCCGACCAGCACCAAGGCAATTCCCCAGCACCCCCAACCCACGATCATGAACAAGGGCGCTGCAATTGACGCGCCGATCCGACCCATCCAGTTTTGCACCGGCGCGTCAGTTGAAACCATCCAGTTCGGGTCTTCCGGCGAATAGGACCAGATCATCGCCGCCGCCGCCAACCCCAGAAGGATCAGGACAATCCCGATCAATTCCTTACTTCGGCGTTCGATTGCGGCCTGCGTCGTGCTGTCCAGCAATGGGTCACGGTTTCGCGCGTTGTAAGATGCCATACTACCCTCGTACCTCACGAATAGATGCAGTCTCGAAGCTGTGTAAGCCCGTGCTGCAACTCTGTTTTTGGGGCCACCATCGCGACCCTGATAAAATCTTCGCCCGGGTTCTGCCCCGGGTCGCCTTGTGAAAGATATGCGCCCGGCAAGACCCGGACCCCGGTTTCCTGCCAAAGCTTCAATGAAGTTTCTTCGCCGTTCTCGACCGGCAACCAAAGAAAGAACCCGACCTCGGGCGGCATGTAAGCTTGGACGCCTGCAAACACTGCATCGGCAATCTTGTACTTTTCCTGATACAAACTGCGATTTTCCTGCACATGCTCTTCGTCGGACCAAGCTCTTGCAGCCACCGCCTGCAGGGGCGACGGCAGCGGCGCACCGGCATAAGAACGCAATTGCTTGACGCGCCTGATCGTCTCTGGTCCACCCGCAATCAGGCCGGACCGCAGGCCAGCAAGGTTAGAGCGTTTGGACAGCGAATTGAACAAAGTAACCCGTTCAGGATCAGCACCCAGATCCCGCGCAACAGTCAAAACGCCCGTCGGGGCCTCGTTTCTGTAAATCTCGGAGTAACATTCGTCGGCAAGAATGCGAAAATCGTACTGCTCGGCCAAACGGATCAGATCAGCCCAGTAGTCGTGCGACGCAACGGCCCCCTGTGGGTTTGCCGGTGAGCAGATATAGGCCATCGCAGTACGGTTCAGCACGTCTGAAGGCAGGCCGGAATAATCCGGCATATGCCCTGTTGCTGCCGTGGCCGGTACAAAATGCGGCTGCGCCCCAACCGACAACGCGGCAACCATATAGGCCTGATAAAACGGGTTAGGGCACAGGATAACCGGCTGCTGACCGTTTTTCTGTTCAGGACACAGCGCCATGGCAGCGTTGTACAAACCCTCGCGCGTGCCGTTCAGGGCCATCACGTTTGTTTCGGGGTTCAGTTCAACACCGTAGCGGCGATTGACCCAATCGCTGATTGCGCTGCGAAGCTCAGCCGAGCCCTCGTTCGGCGGGTATTTCTGAAATCCTGCGGCGTTCTCCATGATGACATCAGTCACCCACGCCGGGAAGTCATGTCGCGGTTCACCGATGGTCATTTGCACGACTTCACCGCCCGGCTCGTGATGATCGAGCAAGGCGCGCAGACGCGGGAATGCATAAGCCGGTAGGTTCGAAAACCGCTCGGGGAAATTCATACTAACTGCCTCAGTGCCGGGATCATTAACGCCCCGTTTTCATGGCAGATTACAGGCCCCTGACCCGTTCGTCCAGACAAAGAGGTTCCCAATCAGGGGATTGTGGCATTCAGGCCAGAGCGGATTCTACCGCTGATCCAACCCGCAAAAGCGCCTCTTCTGAACCTGGATAGCCCAACATCATCAACCCGCAACCGTGTGTTCCGGTTGGAACCGTCAATGCCGCCAGACCCATAAGGTTACCGATACGCGTGTTGCGCAGCGCCAGCAGGTTCTCGGTGACGTAATATTCATGGTCATTTATCAAACGATCCAGATTCGGGGGCAAAATAGGGGCGGTTGGTGCCAAAACCGCATCAAAACTGGCGGTTGCCGCATCCCACGCCCCCCGGCAAACTTCCAATTTTGACCACGCTGCGATGTAATCCGGGCCAGAGAATTTCTTGCCTGTACGGAACCGTTCCAGAATTTCCGGATACATTGCATCAGGATTTGCCTCGATTACATCACCCCACAGACCATAGGCTTCGGTCGTATAAAGCACGGCAGAAAGCCCCATCGCCTCGTTCAACTCAGGAACTTCCAGCGGCACAATTTCGGCCCCAGCGTCTTTTATTCGCAGCAATGCGTCTTCGTATGCTTTTCTAGGTGCATCGCGCAGGTCGTCTTTTGCAATGTTCTGCAGATCGGCAAACCTGCGACCCTTTAACGTCGCGCCGCGCAGATCTGCCGGTGATCCCCCCTCGAGCATTGCAAGCATATGTGCCGCATCCTCGACAGTTCGGGCCAAGGGACCGACCGTGTCGAACTTCAGGCATAATGGCACGACGCCTTCCAAACTCAGCCGTCCTGCCGTGGTCTTTAGCCCGACCAGATCATTCCAAGCAGACGGGATGCGGACCGAGCCGCCGGTGTCAGAGCCGATCCCACAGGCCGCCAGCCCCCAGGCGACAGATGCTGCGGCACCAGATGACGACCCGCCCGGCACCGCTGCTTCGTCATGTATGCACGGGGGCGTGTCGGTTATGGGGTTCAACCCCAGCCCGGAAAAGGCAAGTTCGCTCATATGTGTTTTGCCAAGGCAAACGGCACCCATGGCTGTCGCGTTGCGCACCACAAGCGCGTCGGTGTCTGGCACGCGGTTTTTCAACAATGCAGTCCCAGCCTCGGTTGCGGTCCCGGCTGTATCGAACAGGTCTTTCCAGCTGATGGGGACGCCATCCAACAACGAACGGCGCAAACTCAGCGCGGCCCGTTCCTGTGCGGCCTTGGCCTCGGCCCGCGCGCGATCATGGGTAACACGGGCATAGATGCGGTCGCGGTGCGGGTGGGACTCGATGGCGGTCAGGTAGGTTTCCGTCAGTTCAACCGGATCGATCTGACCCATTCCGATGCCGCGCCCCAGATCACACGCCGTCATCGTCAACCAGTCCTGCATTTTGCCCCTCCGTCATCATGCCTGCGGTGACGGTAGCGACAGGACCGCACATGGACAATCCCGAAAGGGCGCGCATATTGCACCCCATGGAAAAGGCTTCGGATATCCTGATTGTTGGCGGTGGTTTGAATGGCCCCGCATTGGCGCTGGCTTTGGCACGGACCGGGCATACAGTGACGGTTGTGGACGCGCTTGAGGAAAAGGTGCGCAAGAACGCGGCTTTTGACGGGCGTGCCTATGCATTGGCACTGGCCTCGCAACGTTTGCTGACGGCGGTTGGTATCTGGGACAGGGTAGCCGAGAACGCTCAGCCGATGCTGGAAATCAAAGTGACCGATGGCCACGCGGGTTCAGGGCCGTCACCGTTCTTCATGCATTTCGACCACAGCGAAATCGAAGAAGGCCCGATGGGGTTCATGGTCGAAGACCGTCATCTGCGCCGCGCGTTTCTGGAAGCCGTGGCGGAAGAAAAGAATATCACACAGATCAGCGGCAAGACGGTGATATCTCAGGCAATCGATGCGGCCGGTGTTACCCTGACATTGAATGACGGGGCCACTTTGCAGGGTCGGCTGCTTGTCGGGTGCGATGGCCGCCGCAGCGGAACCGCAGTTCGGGCCGGTATCAAACGGACCGGTTGGGATTATGGTCAAACCGCGTTGGTCTGCGCCATCGCCCATGACCTGCCCCACCATGGCATTGCGCACCAGTTTTTCATGCCTCCCGGTCCGCTGGCTATCCTGCCGCTGACCGGAAACCGCAGCTCTATCGTGTGGAGCGAACGAACCAATATGGCCGAGCGTATCAACGCCTTGCCAGAGGCCGAGTACCTGCAGGTTCTGCGGCCCCGTTTTGGCGACTTTCTGGGTGACATAAGTCTGGAAGGTGACCGGTTTACCTATCCGCTAAACCTGACCATTGCGAACTCTTTCATTTCGGAAAGGCTTGCGCTGGTTGGGGATGCAGCACATGGGATGCACCCTATTGCCGGTCAGGGTCTGAACGCGGGCCTGCGGGATGTCGGCGCGCTGGCCGAGGTTCTGACATTGGCCGGGCGTCGTGGCGAAGACTTTGGGTCAGAACCCGTGCTTGCGCGATATCAGGAGTGGCGGCGATTTGACACCGCATCGCTGGCCATGGCGACAGATGCATTTAATAAACTGTTTTCAAACGACAATCCAATCCTTCGCGCCGGTCGCGATATCGGTATGGGGATTGTTGGGGCGCTGCCCGGCCTGCGCCGTGGATTTGTTCGTGAAGCTGCCGGTCTAACCGGGGATCTGCCCAAATTGCTGCAAGGCCGCGCGATCTAGTCCAGCTTTCGCGCCTCGTCCACTAACATCACCGGAATCCCGTCGCGGATCGGAAATGCAAGCCCCGCTGCCTTTGACACCAATTCCTGACGTTCCGCGTCATAGTGCAATGTTGAATGGGTCTGCGGGCAAATCAGCGCCTCAAGCATGTGACGATCAAAGGCAGGATTGGTATCGGTCATTGCAGCGTTTCCTCGTTAGAGCCGCCACGAAGAGCAAACTCAATCAGCGTCACCAGTGTTTCGCGCCGGGTTTTCAGACACGGAGCTTCAAGCAGGGCTTGTTTGTCTTCCGGATTGAATTCCAGCAACATCGAAAGCGAATTGACCAGCAATTCGTCGTCGGCGTCTTTTAGGGTTTCCCAGTCCGTCGACAACTCGCGCGAGGAAAAGAACCGTTCCAGCAAACGCAAAAACCGCATTCTGTCAAAATCGTCATCCGCCTCGGCTTTGCCCAGATCCCGATCGAATCCATCCCATGACACCTTGCAACGACGATAGGGGGTGAAACCGTCCAATTCTGATCGAACACGAAAGCGGGATATGCCGGTAAGCGTTATCAGATAGCGTCCGTCTTCGGTCTCGGAAAACTGGGTGATGCGACCGGCACAACCGATTTGATGCAGTTTGTCATCACTGCTTTGACTGGGATTAGGCTGGACCATTCCAATAAGACGCTCGGGCGTCTTCAGCGCATCCTCCAGCATCTGCAGATAACGCGGCTCAAAGATATGCAGCGGAAGCCGCGACCGGGGCAACAGCAATGCCCCGGGCAATGGAAAAACGGATACCGTATCCGGCAGGTCGGCAGGATGCATCATGCAGTCGAGTGTAGTCCTGAACCGGGATTAGGCAAATATCATCGAGCTGAGTTTTCGCCGTCCGTTCAATACAACCGGATCATTTGGCTTTAGCGCATCAAAGATCGTGAAAAGCTGCGCCTTTGCTGCGCCGTCGTTCCAT
>JBPCWT010000357.1:0-14787 GCA_051009255.1 Ruegeria sp.
TGATTTCTTTGTCGATCGCCTTCAGATCGTCCTCGCTGGCGTGTTTGCCGCTGAGCAGCAGTTCGCGCACATGTTCGATCGGGTCGCTTTGTTCGCGGACCTTCTGAACCTCTTCGCGGGTCCGGTATTTGGCCGGGTCTGACATCGAGTGGCCGCGATAGCGGTATGTCTTGACCTCGAGGATATATGGCCCTTTGCCCGCGCGGCAGTGGGCGACGGCCTTTTGTCCGGCTTCTTTCACTGCAAGCACGTCCATGCCGTTCACGATCTCGCCGGGAATGCCAAAAGCTTCGCCACGGTGGTAGATGTCCTTGGTCGAGGTCGAGCGCGATTGGGCGGTTCCCATCGCATATTGGTTGTTTTCGATGACGAAGATCACCGGCAGTTGCCAAATGGCGGCCATGTTGAATGTCTCGTAGACCTGGCCCTGATTTGCCGCGCCATCACCGAAATAGGTGAAGGTCACGCGGCCATTATCCTTGTACTTGTCAGCGAATGCGAGACCGGCACCCAATGGAACCTGCGCACCCACGATGCCGTGACCGCCGTAGAAGTGTTTCTCTTTCGAGAACATATGCATTGAGCCGCCCTTGCCCTTGGACAAGCCGCCCTCGCGCCCGGTCAGTTCGGCCATCACGCCGCCGGGATCCATACCACATGCCAGCATGTGACCGTGGTCACGATACGAGGTGATCCGCTTGTCGCCGTCCTCGGACGCGGCTTCCAGACCGACCACTACGGCCTCTTGCCCGATATAAAGGTGGCAAAATCCACCGATCAGACCCATTCCGTATAGTTGACCTGCTTTTTCTTCGAATCGGCGGATCAGCAGCATTTCGCGGTAATAGAGTTTCAGCTCATCCGCAGAAACGTTTGGTTTCTTTGTGGTTTTTCGCGCGGCCATAGTGGCGATCTCCCCCTTGCGGCAAGATAGTTTAGCGTTAAACTATCTCATAAAGCATTTCGCTTCGTCTGGCGAGGGGAAATGTGACGCGGGGGCAGTCTGGGCAAATTCGGGCTGGTTTTCCCGACGGAATTGACCAAGCGAAGAGCAGATGTTGGTGAGGTAAATGGCTTGCAGGTATAAGCCGGAAGGACGGTTAGCGAATGACGATTTCGTCTGCGCGGATCAGGCCCAGAACCGAACGCGCCTGTTGATCCAGCAGGTCCAGATCGAGATAGGTGTCAGACAGGCGGCGGGTCAGGTTTTCCGTCTCGGTGATTTCGGCATCCAGTTTGGCCAGGGTGCGTGACAGAGCATCCCGTTCCGCAGCAATCTCGACCCGTCGAAACAGGCCATAGTCGCCTTGCACGGCTGCGAAGGTGAAATAGACACCCAGCATGAAAGCAACCGCAAAGAAAAAAACTGCGCCCAAACCGGGCCGATGGGAACGGGACACTCTGTTAACCGCCGTATGAATACTGCCTCAAAAAACGTGCCCTTATCCGGGCATCTGTCGGCACTATGTCACAGGTGGTTCGGGATGTGAATCCCTGAAATCCCAAAAAACCGTCAAGTGATTCCAAAAGGATATCATTTTGTCCTGCAAGGCACGGGCGGTTATTGTTCCAGTGCAGCGACACCCGGCAGGGCTTTGCCTTCCATCCATTCCAGAAAGGCACCGCCAGCCGTGGAGATATATGAGAAATCATCAGCCGCGCCTGATGCGTTCAGGGCTGCAACCGTATCGCCGCCGCCTGCGACGGAAATCAGCTGACCATCGCAGGTCAGTTCGGCCGCTTTAAGTGCCGCCGCGTTCGTGGCCGCATCGAATGGTTCCAGTTCGAACGCGCCAAGCGGGCCGTTCCAGATCAGGGTCTTGCTTTGCCCGAACGTTTCGGTGATCGCCGCGACGGTTTGTGGCCCGGCATCAAGGATCATGCTGTCGGGCGGACACTGGTCGGCAGGTACGGTTTGGTGCGGTGCGTTGGCTTCGAACTTTGCCGCGACAACGACATCCAAAGGCAAGATGATCTTGCAGCCGGTTTTTTCGGCCTTGGTCATTATGTCGGCGGCGGTGTCTTTCATCGCATGTTCGGCAAGGGATTTGCCAACGTCGATGCCTTGGGCCACCAGAAACGTGTTGGCCATGCCGCCGCCAATCACCAGAAAGTCGACCTTTTCGATGAGGTTGCCCAGCAGGTCCAGCTTGGTCGATACCTTGGCACCGCCGACTACGGCAGTTACCGGGCGCTTGGGCGCACCCAAGGCGTTTTCCAGCGCGCTAAGCTCCATTTGCATCAATCGTCCTGCGCAGGCTGGCAAAAGCCGGGCAAGCCCTTCGGTCGAGCTGTGGGCGCGGTGGGCGGCAGAGAATGCATCATTGCAGTACACCTCGCCCAGTTTGGCCATACCCTTGGCGAGTTCCGTGCTGTTGCTGGTTTCTTCGGCGTGGAAACGGGTGTTTTCCAGCAGCAGAACCTCGTCCGTGCCAAGCGTGGTTGCGGCCTGTTCAGCCTCGTACCCTACGCAGTCATTGGCAAAACGGACCTTGGTTCCAAGCGCTGCCTGAAGTGTTGGGACCAGTTGTTGCAGGGACAGGTTTTGGCGACGTTCACCGCCGGGGCGCCCGAAATGCGCCAGCAGGATCGGCTTGCCACCTGCCGCAAGGATGTCCGTGACCGTTGGTACGATCCGCTGAATCCGGGTGTCATCTGTTACTACGCCGTCCGCGACGGGTACATTGATGTCGACGCGTACAAGAACGCGCTTGCCGCGCAGGTCCATGTCGTCCAGTGTTTTCCAGGCCATCGCGCGCACCTCGTGATTTGCATTGGGTATGGGCGGTTCTTTTCCTGCATTTTGCCCTCAGGTCAATGCGTCACTTGGCTTTCGCGTGGCCGCGTCATAGGTATTTGCCCAATATCAAACGACAGGAGGGCCAGATGGCCGAGATCAAAGACCCCGAAAACACAATCATCATCGAATTGAAGGACGGTAATGTCGTGATCGAGTTGCTGCCGGACGTTGCCCCCGAACACAGCCAGCGCATGAAGGATCTGGCACGCGCGGGCGAGTATGACAACGTGGCCTTTCACCGTGTGATTGACGGCTTTATGGCGCAGACCGGTGATGTTCAGCATGGGGACATGGAAGACGGCTTTAATATTCGTATGGCCGGTACTGGCGGGTCATCCATGGCTGATCTGCCTGCGGAGTTTTCCAAGCTGCCGCATGACCGGGGGACATTGGGCGCGGCGCGTTCGCAGAACCCGAACTCGGCCAATTCGCAGTTCTTCATCAATTTCGGCGACAATCACTTTTTGAACGGCCAATACACCGTTTATGGCCGTGTCGTAGACGGCATGGAGCATGTGGACGCGATCACGCGGGGCGAACCGCCTGCAGCACCGGACCGCATGATCAGCGTCAAGGTGGCGTCCGATGCATAAGCTGGCAGCCGCATTTGCCCTGTTTGCCAGCCCTGCGCTGGCGACCGGGTTGGATATCGTGGTCGAGGGAGAGGGTGCTAACGGCACAATCTCGATCGACCTGTTCGAGGACGTGGCCCCCCAGCACGTCGAACAGATCACCGCACTGGCCGGACAAGGGCAGTATGACGGGGTC
This sequence comes from Ruegeria sp., assembly GCA_051009255.1. Classification (GTDB taxonomy): domain Bacteria; phylum Pseudomonadota; class Alphaproteobacteria; order Rhodobacterales; family Rhodobacteraceae; genus Ruegeria. The sequence continues at coordinate 3,569 of JBPCWT010000357.1, forward strand.
GTGTTTCACCGCGTGATTGACGGGTTCATGGCGCAAACCGGTGATGTGCAGCATGGCAAGCTGGGCGGTGACATGCGCCGCGCCGGAACAGGCGCGTCTGACCGGCCTGATCTGCCTGCAGAGTTTTCGGACATTACGTATGAACGCGGCGTGGTCGGCATGGCGCGGGCACAGGATCCGAACAGCGCCAACTCGCAATTCTTTATCATGTTCGCGCCGGGTCCGTTTTTGGATGGGCAATACACGGTGGTCGGCAAGGTTACGAGCGGTATGGATGTTGTCGACGCCATCAAGCGCGGAACCGGGCAGAACGGGGCAGTCGTTGGCCAGCCTGACGTGATGAAAACGGTTACGGTAACCGAGTAACAGTTGATCCCCGGCGCTGTTACGGCGCCGGGGTCTGCATCGGTTCTGTCTGAACCTGTATTTCCTGCACTTTTGATCAACTCCGTGTGTGGCGGGCTGGTTTCAGCGCATTTGCCGGGTCACCATGCCCGGAAAGCCCGGAGTCCGGCACATGCGTTTGCTATCTGTGATGCTGATCATTCTGGCCTCGACAGCTGGGGCCGATCCCCAGCGGTGGCGCAGTGAATGGCCTAAGACGGATTTCGCAATCACCTCGGTTCCAAATTGGTCAGAGATTTTGTCCGGCGGGCCGCCCAAGGATGGCATTCCGGCGCTGAGTGATCCGCAATTTGTACGCGCGTCCGGCAAAAAGGGGATTGCCGGGACCGAGCCGGTGATAACGGTGGAATTGTCGGGTGCCGATCCGCGCGCCTATCCGATCCGGTATTTGATGTGGCACGAGATCGTGAATGATCGGGTTGCGGGCAAGCACATCGCCGTCACCTATTGCCCATTGTGCAATTCGGCGATTGTCTTTGACCGTCGGACATCGCGGGGTGTTCTGACCTTTGGAGTGACCGGCAAGCTGCGTCATTCGGATATGGTCATGTATGACCGCGAAACCCAAAGCTGGTGGCAACAGGCAACGGGCGAGGCGATTGTTGGGCGCATGACCGGAAAGGAATTGAGGACGTTGCCGGCGTGGATGGAAAGCTGGGCAGAGTATCAGAGGCGAAATCCTGACGGGCTGGTGATGGCGGAGCCGGATTTTAACCGGGACTATGGGCGCAATCCGTACCGGGGCTACGACAGTTCTGACCGTCCGTTCCTGTATTCCGGCGAATTGCCGCCGCATGGTATTCATCCGTTGGAAAGGGTTGTGCGGGTGGGGGACAAGGCATGGCCCATGACAAGGCTGAGCCGTGAAAGCGAGGTGTCAGAGGCGGGTGTTCGCATCAGTTGGTTTGCGGGTCAGTCCTCGGCCTTGGATAGCGGGCGGATTGGCGATGGAAGGGACGTTGGCACCATTCGTGTCCGGGACGGGAGTGGCCGGGATGTGTCCCATGACGTTATGTTCGCATTTGCGTTTCACGCGTTCTGGCCCAAAGGCGAATGGATGATCGGAAAGTGATCGTAATTCTTGGAACTTGTTGATTTTTTGTCTGTCCCCGGTTCTAATTTGAATGTGTGTATGCAGAGCCGGGGGATAAAATGTCAGGCCCACTCTCGCCAGAAGCCATGGAACGATTGCCATTTTGGGTGACCGGACCCGGCGAAACCGATGGTTTCATGATTGTCGTGGGGCTGTCGCTTGCGATGATATTGTTTGGATTTGGGGCGCTGTATTTTACCGTCCAATCTATTCCCGACCGGATGGCCGCCGGTGCACATAAAATCCAGATACAGCTTGTTGGTATTCTGGGGCTGATTTCGCTGTTCACACTCAACAATGCGTTCTGGGTTGCTGCGCTTTTGATCGCCGCAGTTCCCATTCACGAGATTTTTCCAGCGTTAAAGCCAAAGGGGTCGGTGGGGAACGTTTCAAATGATTGAGCTTTTGTTTGCGGCGCTGATCACGATCTTGCCCGACTACCTGTATCGTCGTCACAAGCAGGGCAAACGTATTGGGCATGAAATCACCCTGTTTAATGTCTGGTATGAATTGCGTTGGGGGATCACGGGATGCGCGATACTCGCTATTTCCCTGATAACCGTTATTTTTCTGTTCCACCCGACGGCAGGGAATGTTTCTGCGGCCTATCGAACGGTAACTGTTTTATCGGATCGCGGCGGCAGGGTGGCAGAGGTTTACGTCAACAATAACGATTCAGTTTCTGCGGGCGATGCGATTTTTAGGCTGGATACATCCCGACAGGAAGCGGCTGCCGAAACCGCGCGCCGCCGCATCGTTGAAATAGAGGCTGCCATCAAGGTTGGCACTGCCGAGATCGCGGGCGTCCAGTCACAGCTTGCCGCGGCCGAGGCTGATCTGGTGCAGGCGTCAGATGATCTGTCACGCAGGCAAGAGATCGCAGAACGCAATTCGGCCGTGGTCAGCGAACAGGAACTGGAGCAACTGCAAACCGCCGTTGAACGGGCCGAGGCGCAGCGCGATGTCGCCATAGCGTCGCTGGAGGCGGTACAGGCGCGGCAGTCGCTGGTTTTGCCTGCGCAAAAGGAAACTGCGCAGGCAATGCTGCGTGAGGCAAGCAATGAAATAGACAAGTCCACCGTGTTTGCCAGCGTTGACGGCACGGTTAAGCAATTCCTTCTAAAGCCGGGAGACATTGTTAATCCTATCCTGCGGCCTGCCGGAATTCTGGTGCCAACGACAACAGGCGAAGGGCGTTTCGTGGCAGCATTCGGGCAGATTTCAGCAAACATTCTGAGACGCGGAATGCTGGTAGAAATTACGTGTGCCTCGAAACCGCTTTCGGTGATTCCGATGGTGGTTGATGATTTGCAAGGTGCGATTGCCGCTGGGCAGTTCCGTCCGGGTGATGCGCTACTGGATCTGCAGGACAGGGCGCGACCGGGGACAGTCACCGCATTTTTGGCGCCTCTGTACCCTGAGCAAGTTGCCGACGTTCCGCTGGGCAGCGCCTGTGTCGGCGTGGCCTACAGCAACAGGTCAGAGCAGATTGCAAACGGTGAAATATCTGGTTTCAGTGCATTTATCACCCGGATCGTAGATGGCATGGGGATTGCCAACGCCCTGGTGATCCGGGGACAGGCGATCATTTTGCCGGTCAAGGTGTTGGTGTTTTCGGGCTGAGTAGGATGTGAACAAATGTCTGCCTGAAATGTAAAATGCCGCCGGATTTCCGGCGGCATCACTGTTTGGACCATGACGGCTTAGCTGTCGTCAGGTGACAATGCTTTCCAGATCAAGGCGCCGATCGCGCCGCCGATCAGAGGGGCAACCCAGAACAGCCAAAGTTGTGCCAGTGCCGGGCCGTCCGCAAACAAGGCCACGCCGGTTGAACGCGCCGGGTTAACCGAAGTGTTCGTAACGGGAATCGACACCAGGTGGATCAAGGTCAGGCCAAGACCGATTGCAATCGGGGCAAACCCGGCTGGTGCGCCGGAAGAGGTGGCACCAAGGATGATAATGATGAAGAAGGCCGTCATCACGATCTCGGTTAACAGGGCCGCGGTCATCGAGTACCCTTCGGGTGACGCCGCGCCATATCCGTTACTTGCAAAACTGCCGACCCCTGAAAATTCCGGTGCGCCGGAAACGATCATATAGAGGACTGCGGCTGCTGTTATCGCGCCGATGACCTGAGCCGCCCAATAGGGCAACAGGTCTTTGGCCTCGAAACGCCCGCCGATCATAAGACCAAGGCTGACGGCGGGGTTGAAATGTCCGCCGGATATGTGACCTACGGCAAACGCCATGGTCAGAACTGTCAGGCCAAAGGCAAATGATACGCCCAGCCAGCCAATACCAACGTCTGCCACACCCGCGGCCAGCATCGCGCTGCCGCAGCCGCCAAGAACCAGCCAGAACGTCCCGATAAATTCGGCCAACAGCTTTGGTGTCATAAAAAGTCCTCCGATAAACAAATTTTGATAAGTGTAATTCAGAAAACATCTTTTTGGGAAGAATTTAGGCAATACGCGCATCTTACGTGTCTTCTGGGAAACGCGCGGACCCTTGTTACCCGACAAAAAAAGCGCGGCAGGATCGCCTGCCGCGCTATTCAAATTTCTGGTTGGTCAGTGTTACTGGCTGACTTCGGCCTTGGAAGCTGCCGGGTTTGCGCCCGGTTTGCTGGTGCGACCCGGATTCAGAGGATCGTCCTGACGTTGAACCGATCCTTCGAAATGCGCACCGCTTTCGATGGCGATCGTCTTGTGAATGATGTCACCTTCGACGCGGGCGGTCGATGTCAGACGCACCTTCAGTCCGCGCACCCGGCCAACGATTCGACCGTTGATGACCACGTCATCGGCAGTAACTTCGCCTTTGATCGTCGCGGTTTCACCGATCGTCAGCAGGTGAGCGCGAATGTCGCCTTCGACCGTGCCTTCGACCTGGATATCGCCAGTGGTTTTGAGGTTGCCGGTGATGTTCAGGTCGGATGACAGGACCGAAGCAGGCGGTTTTGGCTTTGGCGCGCTGCTTGCTTGTTTTTCGACAGGTGGGGATGTCGGTGTTGCCGGGGTGGCAGGTTTTGCAGATTCAGGCGCCGTTGATGCGGGCTCGTTGATTTTGCTTTTAGAAAACATTTCTCGCAGCCTTGATGTAAGTCATTGGGTTTACAGGTTTTCCGTCGATTCGCACTTCGTAGTGCAAATGCGTGCCGGTCGACCGTCCGGTGCTACCCATATCAGCAATATGATCCCCGCGCGAGACCCTTTGGCCCACCTTTACGCGAATGCTGGAGTTATGAGCGTAAAGTGTCTCAAATCCGTAGGCGTGCCTGATCTTTACAAGGCGGCCATAGCCCGATTGCCAGCCTGCATGCGTGATAATGCCATCTGCTGTTGCAAAGATATCCGTCCCCGGCGAACCCGCGAAATCCGAACCCTTGTGCATCCGCCGACCGCCGGTTTTGGGGTCGCGGCGCGTGCCAAATCCGCTGGTATAGCGGACCGCAGCGCGAACGGGGCTGGCAAACGGGGCCTTTTCGGCTGCGATGCGGTAAAGGTTCAGCTGATCCATTTGCTGCAACAAGGCATTCGCGCGCAGCTCGTCAGGTGTTTGTTCTTCGCCGCGCGTACTGAATGACAAAGGTGTAAGCGGGCCGCCCATACCGCTGTATCCGCGTCGGATGTCGTTTAGAATACGGTCGGTGGGCATGCCTGCCTGCCGGAACATCTTGTCCAGCGGTTCGACCGAAATCACCATCGCCTCTTCCAGCTGACGGAAAATCTGGTCGCTGCGTTCGCGCATCAGTTCGATTTCCAGTTCCAGATCGGCGCGTTCATCCAGTGCCGCCTGAGCATTGGTAGCAATCTCGTCCCTTTCCAGCGCGGTGCGTGACAGGGCCTCGGTCATGAATGCCATTTGCGTCGGGTCGAGCGATGCCGTCTGATAGGTGCTATCGCCATTGGTCTGCTGTTGCAGGTCCGCCAGCTCGTTCCGGGCTTCTTCGCGTTGTTTCATCGTGGCGCGCAGCGTGGTCTGGATAACCTCGATCCCGGTTTCCAGCTCGCGGCGGCGGTTTTCGGACTTCAGCAGTTCCGATTGCATTGCCGATATCTGTTCCAGCGCCGCGTTAAAGCGATCATGCGCTGCCAGCGCTTCGGCGGCACGGGCATCGCGTTCTGTTGACAGAATATTAAGGCGTTCCTGATAGGTCGCCTGATCGCGTTTTGCCTGCTCGCGGAAGTTTCCCGATCCGATACTGTCCAACAGCAGCACCGCGGTTGCGATGGCTGTCCAACCCGCTATCACGGCGACGCCTGCAAACGCCAAAACCTGAGTTTCAGAGCTTAGTCGGATGAAACGCGTATCTTTATCGGATTTCAGAAAGACTCTGCGTTCCGGAAAGTGCCGCTCGAGTAGTGTGTGTAGTCTTATTGCCAGACGTGTTCGCACGCGTCTTCCCTCTTTATCCCCAAATCGGAACCGGTTGTGAGTGAGTAGCCGTCCCTTGGCCCGATTGCATAAAGGCAGATATGAAAATGGGCAAGATCGTTGGACGGCAGTCCCATATCTGGGGATCAATCACGGCCAGGATCGGCGAGAATTTGCCGATTCGGTGGAAAATCGCTTAGTCAGAAGCAACCTAGGGTAGTGGATGACTTTCGGTCAGTGGCCAGTAGAAGTCTGGTGGCAGGCCTGCTTCGGCTCGTTTTTCCTCGTTGAACGGGGGTTTGAGCGCACCGTGAAAATAACGCCGGACAAGTTGGTGAAAAACGTCCTTTGGGTCGGAATTTTCCCGCCCGCAGAGGAAATGAAACCACTTTGACCCATAGGCAACGTGACCAACTTCTTCGGCATATATGGTTTCAAGCGCATCGATGGCCCGCTGATCGCCAGCTTTGCGGAAAATCTCGATCATGCCCGGCGTGACATCCAGACCGCGTGCCTCTAGCACCATTGGAACAACTGCAAGGCGGCCCATCAGGTCGTTCGCAGTATCCTCGGCGGCGCGCCACATGCCTGCATGGGCGGGCAGGGCACCGTAAAAGCTGCCCATTTGTTCAAGGCAGTCGCAGACCATCTCGAAGTGACGCGATTCCTCGGCGGCACATTTGACCCAATCGTCATAAAAGCCAATAGGCATTTGGACGTGACCGAACCGGGCTAGAATGTCCCAGTGCAGATCAACGGCATTCAATTCGATATGCGCCACGGCATGAAGCAGGGCAATTCGGCCCTCTGGGGTTCCTGGTCGGCGTTTTGGCACATCGCGGGGGGACAGCAGTTCTGGCTGATCCGGGCGCGAGGGGTTGAGAGGGGGCGTCGCAGTGCCAACATCAATTGCCGGGGATTCACCATTGCGCGACGCAAACCAATCAGCGGCATAGCGTTTGGACAGGGCGGTTTTTGCCCGCCCGTCCGCTGTTGTCAGAACCTCGGTCGCCATCTGTGTCAGTGTTTTGGTCACAGGTTCCCTCTGAAATTGGAAAATGACGTTGGGTGATAGACCAAATGGCGACGCAGGTCGAGTGAAAGCAAGGCTACAATGCGCGTGCGGCTTCGAGGACTTCTTCGACGTGCCCCGGTACTTTGACCTTTCGCCAGACGCGGGCGATTTTGCCTTGGGCGTCGATCAGAAAGGTAGATCGCTCGATCCCCATCGACTTTTTGCCGTACATGTTTTTTTCCACCCATACGCCGTAATCCTCGCACACAGAGGAACCTTCGTCGGACAAAAGCGGCGTGGTCAGCCCATGTTTGGCAACGAATTTGTCGTGCTTGGCGACGCTGTCGCGCGATATCCCGAAAACTTGGGCACCGGCATCGGCAAAGGCCTTTAGTTGCTCTGAGAAACCAATGGATTCCTTGGTGCAGCCCGGAGTATCATCCCGAGGATAGAAAAAAAGAATAACGGCGTTGCCGCGCAGGTCCGACAGGGATACCTGACCACCACCATCGCGCGGTAGTGTGAATTCGGGGGCAATGTCTGAGATATCTGGCATAAGGTTCTCCGGCTGGTTTTGATGCAACCAACAGCATCATAGGGCGGCGCAGGCAAGTTGAAAGGCGTGGATAACACATTGGTCCAGCACGATCAGGAGGTTGCAGAGCAGGCAGAGGACAAGCCGCGCCGCCGGTCTCGACGTCGTGCCGCCGGTTTGTGGACCATGCGGGGCACATTCCTGCTGATTTTTCTGGCCGCGTTTACGGCCCTGATGGTTATCGGGCAACAGATGCACGCACCGGCATGGCTGCGCGACCGCGTCGAAGCGCGGTTGGAGCAGGGGCTTGGCGGATTACAGATTAAATTCGGCGACGTCAGTTTTATCATTCACGAAGGATGGCGACCGCGCCTGCATCTTACTGACGTGACCATCAGTGATGTCGAAGGGCGTCAGATTGCCGAAGTTTCGGATTTGCGCGCAAGCCTAGCCATGCGCCCATTGCTGCGCGGGCAGGTCAGGCCAAAGCGTATCATTCTAAGCGGTGCATTCCTGACCATGGAAAGAGGGGCCGATGGTGCCCTGTCGCTGACCGTTGGTACCGGCAGCGCACCGGTGCAGCAGGCGCCCAACCTTGCCCGCTTGATCGAACAGTCGGACGAGATTTTTCAGTCACCGGCCCTGTCTGCGTTGACCTCGATCGAATTGGACGCGATCACGATGGATTATCGCGATTTGTGGCTTGGGCGATCGTGGACCTTTGATGGCGGCCATATGCAGGCGACCCGCAGCAGGCAAGAAGTGCGGCTTGCCACCGGGTTTTCCGTGCTGGCGGGGCGCGATTATGTCAGCTCTATCGAGGCGAATTATACCAGCACTCTGGGCTCTCTCGAGGCGCGGTTCGGGGTGACAGTGACCGATCTTCCGGCAGAAGATGTTGCCGCGCAAAGCGCAGCCTTGGCGTGGTTGCAGGTGTTGAATTCGCCCATATCGGGTGCCCTGCGCGGCAGTATTGATGACAAGGGCGCATTGGGTCCGGTTTTTGCAACGTTGAATCTGGCGGCAGGCGCGGTGCAGCCAAACCCGGAAACGCGGCCCGTGCCATTTGAATCTGCACGCACCTATTTCACCTATGATCCCGGTCAAAATGTTCTAGATTTCAACGAGGTTTCGATCGTGTCGGCCTGGGGTTCGGTTCAGGCCGAAGGGATGGCCTTTTTACAGGGTGTGGAGCGCGGCGAGCTGGAAAACATGGCGGCGCAGTTTCGTCTGACCGGGATCAAGGTGAACCCGGCAGATGTATTTTCTGAACCGCTGCAAGTGTCGCAGGCGGAACTGGATTTTCAGCTGAAACTTGATCCGTTTCGATTGCAACTGGGGCAGATGACTGTCGAAGACGGGGATGTCAGGTTGCGGTTGGACGGCGATCTGACTGGTTCGCCGCTGGGCTGGGATGTAGCACTGGATGCGCAGATCGACCAGATAACGCCGGACCGTTTGCTGCAGTACTGGCCGGAAAGAGTTGCACCGAAACCACGTATCTGGGTGACCGAGAACCTGTATGAAGGTGTCCTGTCAGGTCTTGATCTGGCGCTGCGCCTGAGGCCGGGTGAGAAACCGGATGTTTATGCGGATTTCGATTTCGACAAGGCACGGATCCGTTTTGCGAAAACGCTGCCACCGATCGAGGATGCACAGGGTCAGGCCAGCCTGATCGGTAATCGGTTTACGGTTACCGCGCAGCGCGGCACCGTGATTGCGGATCAAGGGGGGGCCGTGGATGCGTCCGGTACGTCATTCATCATTCCCGACGTCAGCATTAAGAAATTTACGCCCAGCGTGTCGCGGATTCGCGCGGTTGGAAGTGCGACGGCCGCATTGTCGCTGCTGGATCGTCCGCCGCTTCGGATCATGACCAAGGCGGGGCTGCCGGTTGATCTGGCAGAAGGACAGGTTCGATTGGAAGGGACTTTGGCATTGCCTTTGATAAAGGGGCTCAAGCTGGAGGACACAGAGTTCCACTTTACCGGGGATTTGTCAGCCGTCAGCAGTGACGTTCTGGTTCCCGGAACCAATGTCAGTGCAGATCGGTTGAACCTGAGCGGCGATCAGACAGAGGTGAGGGTCTTTGGGCCGGGCCGGTTCGGGGCTGTCCCGCTTGAGGCCGAATGGCGGCAACCTATTGGCGGGGACAAAGCGGCGCGAAGCTGGTTGACCGGGCAAATCGAGTTGTCGCCGCTGCTGATGGACCAGATCGGGGCGGGGCTGCCGCAGGGAATGCTGACCGGACAGGGCGAGGCCGCGATCAATCTTGGCATCGGAGGAGGAGAGGCGCCCAAGCTTTCAGCCAGTTCTGATCTTGTGGGTGTCGGCCTTGCAATCCCGGAACTGGGGTGGCGCAAATCCGCAAATGGTGCCGGGACGTTAACGGCAGAAGCAACGCTGGGCGATGAACTGAGTGTCGACGCGTTGAGCCTTGAGGCGGCAGGTCTGCGCACAAACGCAACAATTTCATTCGACGACGACAATCAGATGGACCGTGTCAGGTTCAGTTCGTTTGAATTGGGTAATTGGCTGGCCGTTCCCGCCGAGCTGGTGGCGCGGGGTGCTGCGGCTCCTGATATCCGGGTTCTGGGTGGTGTCATGGATATGCAAAACGCGACTTTTGGCGGCAGCGGTGGCGGTGGTGGCGGCGGCGCGGGACCAAAGCTGGACGTTTCGCTGGATCGGCTGCAGGTCACGGAAACGGTTGCGATGACCGGTTTAAACGGCAATTTCCAGACGACCGGTGGCCTGACGGGCAATTTTACGGCCAGCATCAATGGCGGTGCGCCGATAAAGGGGCAGGTCGCGCCGCAGGGAAATCGAAGCAGCGTGTCGCTTCAATCCCAGGATGCGGGGGCGGTATTGCGCTCGGCCGGGGTGATTACGCAGGCGCGGGGCGGCGAGATGCAGCTTCAACTGAAGCCGGTAGAAGGGCCGGGCTATTATGATGTGTCTTTGAACATCAGCGATACGCGCATCAAGGATGCGCCTGCAATGGCCGCACTATTGAATGCAATCAGCCTGGTTGGATTACTGGATGAAATGGCCGGGCAAGGCATCTTTTTTTCCGCGATCGAAAGCCGCATGAGGGTATCGCCGACGGAAATCACGGTGTTGAGCGGAAGCGCCGTCGGCCCGTCAATGGGGCTGTCATTTGACGGCAGGATCGACACGGTACGTGACCTGTTGGATCTGAGAGGTGCGATATCACCGATCTATCTTGTGAACGCTATTGGCAGTGTTCTTACCCGCAAGGGCGAAGGGGTTTTCGCCTTTAACTATACGCTCAAGGGGCCACTGGCCTCGCCCGAGGTGGCGGTAAACCCGCTGTCAGGGCTTGCGCCCTTGTTCCTGCGCGACCTGATGCGCCCACCAGTGCCGAAGGTACCGCAAGGGCCAGAGGCGACGAATGGACAGACCGGTGCAGCGCCCAAGACGGAAGAGCCGGGACGGACTTTTGGCTCTCCGCCCAAGGACCATTGATGCAGATGGTGGCCGAATCTGTCGGGTCGCGGTAAGGCGCGCCCATGAAACTCAGCGATTTCGATTTCGATCTGCCCGAAGACCTGATTGCGACGCGGCCTGCAAACCCGCGTTCGTCTGCGCGGCTGTTGGTTGCGCAAGGCGGTGGCATAACAGATGCACAGGTGTTCGATCTGCCGGAATGGTTGCGACCGGGTGATCGGCTTGTGCTGAACGACACGCGGGTCATCCCCGCGCGGCTGAGTGGCCGCCGCCATCGCCAAAGCGCGCAAGGGCCGGTTTCGGCGGCCATCGAGGCCACGCTG
>JBPCWT010000358.1:0-11232 GCA_051009255.1 Ruegeria sp.
CCTTTACACAGCGTTCAACCTGTCATTTTCAGTCTGGATCATGAAAGGATTTATCGACGAAATACCGCGCGAGTACGAAGAAGCTGCGCTGGTCGATGGCTACACCCGTGTTCAGGCGTTTTTCAAAATCGTCCTGCCCGAGGCGATGACCGGTATCGCGGCAACGGCTGTGTTCTGTTTCATCACAGCGTGGAACGAGTATGCGTTTGCCTTGATTATGACCAACCGCAAGGCACAAACGGCACCGCCCTTTATTCCCTCGCAAGTGGGTTCGGGCCTGCCCGACTGGACCGTGATTGCTGCCGGAACCTTCTTGTTCCTGCTGCCTGTTGCGATCTTCACCTTCCTGCTCAGGAACCATCTCCTGCGCGGCATGTCCTTCGGAGCGATCCGCAAATGACCTTCAAAGAGATAAACAAAAAGTACCTGGAGCCGGGCGCGCAGTCGCTGATGATCTTTGGCATCATCGCTCTGTGCCAACCCTGGAGCTTCTTCCTTCATAACAATGGATTGATGCTGACGATAATGGGTCTCATCGCGTTCATGATCACATCCAAAATTCCTGCCGAACCTGAACAGGCGGAAGACGAAGAAGAGGATCTTGTCTGATGGCCGAGATCGAAATCAGAAACATCGAAAAGTACTTTGGCGCAGTCCAGGTTCTCAAGGAAGTCAGCATGACAATCGCCGACGGAGAATTCGTGGTGATGCTGGGTGAATCAGGTTGCGGAAAAACAACGACCTTGCGCTCGATTGCCGGTCTGGAAAGCGTTACTTCGGGCCAAATCCTGATTGACGGCGAAGAAGTGCAGGACAAAAAGGCATCGGATCGCGATATCGCTTTCGTTTTCCAAAGTTTCTCGCTGTACCCGCATATGACGGTCTATGAAAACATTGCCTTTCCGATGCGCGCGGTCCGAATGAATTCGGCCGAACGCGAAAAGGCAGTTGAAGAGGTGGCCGAAGTTCTTCAGATTACGTCTTTGCTGCATCGTAAACCATCCGCGCTTTCCGGCGGTGATATGCAACGAGTCGCCATTGGACGAGCATTGGTCCGGCGGCCAAAGGCGCTGTTGATGGACGAACCCATCGGCGCGCTTGATGCGAAACTACGGGAACAGATGCGGGCCGAGATCAAACGTCTGCACATCTCGCGCGGTTCCACCAGCGTGTACGTGACCCACGATCAGGTAGAGGCGATGTCTCTGGCTGACCGCATCGTCATTATGCATGATGGTGTGCTGCAACAGATCGGTGCCCCGGAAGAAGTGTATCTTCGCCCGTCCAACCTGTTTGTCGCCCAATTCGTTGGCAGCCCGGTGATGAACGTCACTGATGTCAAGTTAAAGGGCGACGGCAATGGTACCGAGGTACTTATTGGTGACGGTGCGCATGGGTTTTTATTCCCGGATCAAACAGTTAGCCATCTGAACGGCGCGCCATTGGCACTGGGTATTCGACCCGAAGCAGTTGTATTAAGCCACGATGCAGCCCACGGTTCGATCGAGGTGGAAACCACGAATATCGAACCTTTGGGCAGCCATGACATCGTGGACGTCCGGGTTGGCGATACTGTTCTGCGCGCCCGGACCGAGTCTGGCTATGTTGCGGGCGAAGGGCAAAAGGTCTGGGTTGGGCTTGATCCGCTTCAGGCGCATTTCTTTGACCGCGAAAACGGAACGGCACTGCGAGGGGTAGCCTGATGGCACGTATTCAGCTCAAAGGTATCAGCAAGACATTCGGTGCCAACAAAGCGTTGCGCGAACTGGATCTGACGATCGAAGACGGCGAGTTTTTTGTTCTTTTGGGGCAAACAGGTGCAGGGAAAACAACCACTTTGCGCGTCATTGCAGGCCTTGAAAAACCGGATTCCGGCTCTGTCTTGATCAACGGTCAGGATGTCGCCGACTGGAATGCGGCAGAACGTGATGTTGCGCTGGTTCTGCAGCAATACTCGCTCTATCCACGGCTGACAGTTCGCGGAAACCTTGAATTCCCACTCAAGGCCAAGATCCGAAACATGTCTGCTGATGAAATTTCCAAGCGCGTCGAACACGCAGCCGAGACGTTGCACATCACTCAACTTTTGGATCGTAAGGTCGAGAGGTTGTCAGGTGGCGAGATGCAGCGGGTTTCGATCGGGCGCGCAATCGTGCGCGAGCCACGGGTTTTCCTGATGGATGAACCGTTGTCGGCGCTTGACGCCAAATTGCGAGAAGTGCTGCGGGTCGAACTCAAGAAACTGCACAACGAGTTGGGCGCAACTTTCTTGTTTGTGACCCATGATCAGGTCGAAGCTATGTCGATGGGTGACAAGATTGGTGTCCTGAACAAGGGTCGGCTGGTTCAGGTTGGCACGCCGTCCGAGGTTTACTCGAACCCCTTGAACACATTTGTGGCCCGAGCAGTGGGAACACCGCCGATGAACTTGATGAATGGGGTTCTGGAACAGGGTTCCGCCAAGATTGGGGATGGCGCATTTACATTACCAGTCGCCGCAAATGACAGCGGCCAGGGGCGCGATCTGACATTCGGTGTACGCCCGGAAGACGTGACATTAGAAAGCGGTGCGCCGGTCGAGGGGCGCGTATTCGATATCGAAGATCACGGTGTAATCAAGATCCTGACATTGGATGTTGGCGAGAACCGACTTCACGCAACGATCCCCGCACAAATGCACGTGGGGCTGGACGAAATGGTGCGCTTTGGGTGGAAGCCTGAAAAAGTAGTACTGTTTGATCGGGGCACCGGAGTGAATCTGGCCGCCCAGTAAGGTTTTCCTACCGGGTCAGAGGAATCTGGCTCGGTACGCTTCTTCCACTTCGGGATTGCAGAAATTCAGCGGCATTCTGCCATCAACAATCCGCCGGACCTCTGTAACCACACCTTCACCCATTCGGCGCATGCTTTCTTCGGTAATTCCGGCCATGTGTGGTGTAAGAATTACGTTATCCAATTCCAAAATCGGATGATCCCGAGGCAACGGCTGAGTGCTGAAGACATCCAATGCTGCCCCGCCGAGATGCCCAGTTTTCAAGGCTTCGACTAAAGGTTCTTCTACCACGACGGGGCCGCGTGAAACGTTGATCAATACGGATCGCGGCTTCATGCGAATTATGGCGTCCGCATCGATTAGTCCTCTGGTCTCCGCGGACAGGGGGCAGGTTAAAACAACGACATCAGAAGCAGCCAACAGTTCATTCAATGGCATCGCCACGATTTCGGTTGGAAGTCGCGAAGTTGTTCTGGTGGTTGCTACCACCTTCATATTGAAACCAACTCTGGCAATTCGGGCAATCTGACTCCCAATATTTCCAAACCCGACGACACCAATTGTTTTCCCGGTCAAATCACGGCCCGACACAGAATATTTTCGTGCGTCTTCCCATCCACAATTGCGCATCTGCGCTGATACTTCGGGGTTGCGCCGCAACAGGCTAAGCGCGGACCAGATTGCATGTTCCGCAACCGTAACTGCATTTACGCCCGGAACATTGGCAACCAATGCACCGGATTGCGTTGCAACATCCATCGGGATCATATCCAATCCCGCCCCATGCCGAACAAGCGCCCGCAAATTTTCTTCACGCTGGATGATTTCCGGGTCAATTGGTGCACGAACGATAATGATGTCCGCACCCAAACTGTCACTAAAAATGTCTTTTGCGCTGGGTGATTTTGCGACCCGATATTCCCCAAGACTCTCAAGGTCCTTTGTCACACTGGGGTCAAGCGAATGGGTCGAGAATATCAGCATTTCCTATCCCTCGTTGGAATCGAGGATCTCGCTCCAATAACTCGAAGCGCCACGCAGATGGCTGTTCATCAATGCCTTGCACAACCGCCCATCCCTGGCGACCAGAGCATCAAAAATCTGACAGTGTTCCATATGTGATTTCTGGCTGCGTTCCGCTTTCTGAAAGTATACCGGAAGGCGCTGTTCGCTAAGCGCATAAAAAGACGTGCAGATCTTGAAAAACACTGTGTTTTGAGTCGCGCGGACGATTTCCAGGTGAAAGGCGTGATCCAGTTCCGCCAGACCCTGACCATCCGATATTTTCTTTTCGCTTTCGTCGAGAATTTCTTGAATACGCTCAAGGTTTTCGCGGTTTGCGCGTTCGGCCGCCATTTCCGCTGCAGCTGTTTCGTGGATTCGTCTTACTTCGACAGCTTCGAAAATCTGCTTGGGGTCCAATGCGATGCCGGCGCGGGCGTAAAACGCCATGGTTTCCAGCCCCCAGTTTTCCGGCTGCAGGTAAATCCCAGACTTCGCGCGGCGTTCGATCACCTGCATCGCTTCAAGAATGGCCAGCGCCTCTCGAACTTGTCCGCGGCTGACGGAAAAATGATCTGCCAGCTCCCTTTCCGATGGTGCTTTGCCGCCGGATTCCTTGGCTGCCGCAAACAAGTAGACGGCAAGCTCTGGCAAAAATGTTTTTTCCTGA
This sequence comes from Ruegeria sp., assembly GCA_051009255.1. Taxonomy (GTDB): domain Bacteria; phylum Pseudomonadota; class Alphaproteobacteria; order Rhodobacterales; family Rhodobacteraceae; genus Ruegeria. The sequence continues at coordinate 4,446 of JBPCWT010000358.1, forward strand.
AGGGTCATGGGGAAATCGCGTAGCTCTCTATTGCCTTCTCACTGACGTTCAGACCCAAGCCGGGGGTGTTTGGTATTTCGATCATTCCATCGCTTACCGCAACCGATTCTTCGGCAAGGTCGTGGATCATTGGATTTGCGCCCAACGAATACTCGACGATAAAGCTGGCCGGGGCCGCAGCGCAGATATGAAGCCCGGCAAAAAAGCAGGGTGCGCCAGCCCACAAATGTGGTGCAAGCCGCAGGTTAAATGCGCTGGCCAAGGTGGCAATTCGCATACATTCGGTAATCCCGCCAGCATATCCCGGATCGGGCTGGAAGATATCCACGGCCCTTAGGGTAGCCAGGTCTCGAAAGTCAAAGCGGGTAGCCTCGGATTCACCTGCCGCGATCGGCATAGGAACAGAGGCGCGCAGTTCTGCCATACCCTGTTTGTCGTCGCCTGACACCGGCTCTTCGAACCAGGCCACATCGCAGTCACGTATCATTTCCGCAAAGCGACGCGCTGTTCCCGTTGTAAAAGTTCCATGCGCATCAAGCATCAGATCAACGTTCGGCCCAATCGCCTTGCGCGCTGCCCGAACGCGTTGAGCCGAAGCATATGGTGAGGCATCCATTGCGCCGACACGCATTTTTACGGCCCCAAAGCCACCAGCGTCGACATACGAATTGAGTTGTTCACCAATATTGTCGGCGTCGGCCCATCCGCCAGAGGCGTATGCCGGCAACCGTTCAGATTTGCGGCCGCCCAACAGTTTCCAGACTGGCATACCCTGCGATTTGCCTAGAATATCCCACAGGGCGATATCAATTGCGCTGATCGCGGCAACCGTCAGACCGCGGCGTGAGAGTTCTGGCATCGCGTGTCCGGATGTTTGCGCTTTTTCAGCCCGCACGCCGTTGTAAAGATCTTCCCAAATATAGGTCACGTCCGCCGGGTCACGGCCAACGACCTTTGGTCCGAATTCCTTGTTTATTAGCTGTACCAGCGTTCCGTAGAAACCCGCGCTGCCTGCCGCATTCTTACCTTCGCCCCATCCGACAAGCCCGTCATCGGTCACAATTTTTACAATCGCCGAGTCAAATGTCTTCAGCCGACCGAAATCGCTGACATGCTGTCGTTGAGTTTCGATTGGTATCTGGATCCACCAAGCTTGGACTGACTTGACGCGCATGACTATCCTTTCGCCCCGGCGCCGTTCAAGGTTTCGCCGGGGTTTTCGTAACCGTTGTTGTGTCTTACTTCATCAGCGGCAAAATTGTTTCCGCAGTGATCCGCATCTGGTCGGCATAAAACTCTTCGGACAGCACGCTTGATCCGTGGTCTTCGATGAATTTTAGCTGTTCGGGCGAAATATCCACCGGATTGGTTTCAACCATATCGGGATAGGGTGCTGCCGGTGTACGATCCACCGGAGCGACAAACTCGTTCGTAAGGGCACCGTCGTACCCGATCTCTTTCAGCGTGCCGACAATTTTGGGCCAATCCAATGCACCAAGACCAGCTGCAAAGCGATTGTTGTCCGCAACGTGGAAATCGAACAACCGGTCCCCGGCCAGGCGGATCGCATCATACATGTCTTCTTCTTCGATATTGAGGTGGAAGGCATCAAGGCACACGCCGCAATGGGGCGAAACGGCATCTGCCAATGCAAGCGCCTGCGCACAGCGGTTAAAGAAATAAGTCTCGAACCTGTTCAATGGCTCAATGGCAATTTTCACACCCTTGGCCCATGCATGGTCAAAGCATTCTTTGGTTGCTTCGACCATCCATTCCCATTCTTCCTCGGGTGTTCCGTCGGGAACCACTTTGCCCACGGTCGCGGGAACAAGAGTCACGATTTCACCGTCCAACTCAGAAACCATGGTGGCAACGTCTTTTACATACTGGATCGAAGCCGCACGCTGACCTTCGTCTTTCGCGGCCAGATTGCGGTCCTCAAGCATCAACGTCACGGCACCCCAGCACCGCATGCCTGTGTCCTTCAGCAAAGCTCGTGTATCGCCAACATCATATTGCTCAGGTTCTCCTGAAATTTCGATGCTTTCGTATCCGTATTGCTTGATCCGGCGAACAGTTGTTTCCAACGGCTCAGCCCGCATCCAGTTGTGGGTTGAAAGATGCATGCGCCCCTCCTTGGCAAACGATTTGATCCAAAATGCGCCCTTGGACGCAATCGAATCTGCAATTTAAACTGGCTAGACCAGATTGCATGTATTTTCTTTCCCGGTCAAGGGGCGTAAAAACATGACATTTTCCTAATAAAACATCTTAAAAATTGGCAAAACGTGCAAATTTTTCGACGAGTGAAAAAAATTATTGCTAATTGATAGGTGAGAAATCTATAGTAATTGGTAATACCAGATGTGACAAATTTATGTATATCGGTCAAAGGGGAAATCGCCATGAAAATCGGAATGTGCATGTTCCTTTGGGCGACGCACGTCGATTCTGGATTTGGCGAGTTGCTGCGCGACATTCGCGCCACCGGGTTCGATGGGGTGGAAATTCCGGTGTTCGAAGGCGGTGAAAAAGATTTTGTCGACACCGGAAGAATGCTTGATGAAATTGGGCTTGATCGAACCGCTGTAACAGCCATAGGTGATCCGGATATGAACCTGATTTCACCTGATCCTTCCTCGCGACAAAGAGGCGTCGACTTTATGAAGTGGGCGCTCGACTGCAGTGCGGCACTGGGAGCAAGGCAACTCAGCGGTCCACTACATTCGACACTCGGCCACTTTTCTGGTCAGGGACCAACTGAGGCTGAATTTGCCCGGTCCGTGGAATGTCAGCGCCAGATTGGGGATCATGCCAAATCTTTGGGTTTGACTATAGGGCTCGAAGCTCTCAATCGCTTTGAGTGTTATCTCGTGAACACGATGGATGACCTTTGCGGACATCTAAAGGAAATTGCGCACCCAAACATCACGGCAATGTACGACACATTCCACGCCAACATCGAAGAAACCGATCCCATTGGTGCATTGATCCGGAATTCGCCCCACGTTTCCCACATACACATATCCGAGAATGATCGGGGTGTGCCGGGCCGGGGAAACATACCTTGGGCTGACACGTTCTCAGCGATATCGGATATCGGTTACGACGGGTGGTTGACCATCGAAAGTTTTGGCCGCGGCTTGCCCGATCTGGCCGCTGCGACAATGGTCTGGCGAGACTTTGCTGACAGTCCTGAACAAGTCTATCGCGAAGGATACCAGCATATTCGCGGGTTCCTTGAAGCAAGCTGAACAAGAACAGAAACCATGCAACGGAGGAAGATATGAAAACGCTCAAAGGCCCAGCGCTGTTTCTGGCGCAATTTGCGGGAGACGAAGCGCCGTTTAACTCGTGGGATGCAATAACCAAATGGGCGGCAGATTGCGGGTATAAGGGCGTTCAAATCCCAAGCTGGGACGGTCGCCTTTTTGACCTGTCCAAGGCCGCAAGCTCCACTGATTATTGTGACGAGATAAAGGGTGTTGCAGCCAGCAACGGGGTTGAGATCACGGAACTATCGACCCACTTGCAAGGTCAACTTGTTGCCGTACATCCCGCATATGACGAAGCTTTTGATGGTTTCGCAGCGGAAGAAGTCCGGGGCAACCCAGCAGCGCGTCAAGCCTGGGCGGTGGATCAGGTCAAGCAAGCTCTAACGGCAAGTCGCAATTTGGGCATTACCGAACACGCCACCTTTTCCGGGGCATTGGCCTGGCCATTTGTATATCCTTGGCCGCAACGCCCGGCTGGTCTGATCGAGGCCGCGTTTGATGAGCTGGCTAACCGTTGGCGGCCCATTCTGGATCATGCCGATGAAATGGGTGTCGACGTTTGCTATGAGATTCATCCCGGCGAAGACCTTCATGACGGCGTCACGTTCGAGATGTTCCTTGAACGGCTGAACGGTCATTCACGCTGCAACATGCTGTATGATCCCAGTCACTATGTGCTGCAGTGTCTGGACTATCTGGACAACATAGACATTTACCGTGACCGGATAAAAATGTTCCACGTCAAAGATGCGGAATTTAATCCAACCGGACGGCAAGGTGTTTATTCGGGTTATCAAAGCTGGGTCGACCGGGCAGGGCGGTTCCGCTCGTTAGGCGACGGGCAGGTCGATTTCGGCGCGGTGTTCTCAAAAATGGCTGCGAATAATTTCGACGGCTGGGCCGTGGTCGAGTGGGAATGCTGTCTTAAACACCCCGAGGATGGCGCACGCGAAGGCGCGGCGTTTGTCAATGACCACATCATCCGAGTGACCGAAAGGGCCTTTGACGATTTTGCCGATGGCGGCTCGGACGAAGAGGCCAATCGCCGGATGCTGGGGATAGGAGGATAAAATGCCAATCGACGGAACAACAGAAACCGCTACACCCCGGATCAGGCTGGGAATGGTCGGTGGGGGGCGCGACGCGTTTATCGGTGGTGTGCACCGTATCGCGTCGCGCATCGACGATCGCTACGAACTGGTTGCGGGATGCTTTAGCTCTACAGCTGAAAAAAGTCTCGCTTCGGCGGCGGATCTGGGCGTGGCGCCGGACCGGGCCTATGCCAGCTTTACCGACATGGCAAAGCGAGAGGCCCGGTTGAAAAACGGGATCGAGGCTGTCGCCATCGTAACGCCAAACCATGTTCACTATGCTGCTGCACGCGAGTTCCTAAAGCGCGGCATTCACGTGATTTGCGACAAACCTCTGACGTCGACGCTGGCAGACGCAAAAAAGCTGGTGAAGGCGGCGGAGTCTTCGGACGCATTATTCATTCTTACGCACAACTACACTGGCTATCCGATGGTGCGGCAAGCACAGGAAATGATAGCCAACGGGGAATTGGGCAAGATCCGTGTCGTACAGGTTGAATACTCGCAGGATTGGCTGGCAGAGGAGCAAGATTTCAAACAAGCCAATTGGCGTACCGACCCGAACCGGTCCGGTGCAGGAGGATCGACAGGGGATATCGGAACGCACGCCTTCAATTTGGCTTGTTTCATCACTGGGCTAGAGGTCGAAAGCCTGTGTGCCGATCTTCAGGCATTTGTTCCGGGGCGGCAGGTGGATGATAACGCGCATGTTATGTTGCGCTTCGACGGTGGTGCGCGGGGTATGCTGTGGTGCAGCCAGGTTGCGCCAGGTTGCGAAAACGGCCTAAAGGTGCGGGTTTACGGTGAAAATGGCGGGTTGGAATGGGCTCAGGAAGACCCAAATTACCTTTGGTATACGCCTTTGAATGAACCCAAACGCTTGATTACTCGTAACGGGCCGGGATCAGGCGCTGGTGCTGCGCGGGTCAGCAGGGTGCCGCCTGGCCATCCAGAAGGGTACTTTGAAGGGTTTGCAAACATATACACGGAAGCAGCAGAGGCAATCCTTGCTGCGCAACAAGGCAAACCCAAACCCACAGATGTCGTTTATCCAACCGTCAGGGATGGCTTGAAAGGCGTGCAATTTGTTTCGGCTTGCGTCAAATCCTCGGCGCGTGATGCGGCCTGGGTCAAGTTGGATCACTGATGTTTCTGGGTCTTGATTTGGGTACGTCGGGCGTCAAGGCGTTGTTGGTGGCCGACGATCAGTCGATTGTCGCAGAATCCCACGCGCCACTTGATGTTTTGCGCCCTCACGACGGCTGGTCAGAACAAAACCCAGCCGATTGGATTAAAGCTACCCGTGCTGCGTTGGCCGGGCTGTCGGATCGTCAAAATCTTCCTTCGGTTAAAGGCATTGGCCTGTCAGGGCAAATGCATGGTGCAACTTTGTTGGATTCGTCTGACAAGGTTTTGCGCCCATGCATTCTGTGGAACGACACGCGCGCGCATGTAGAAGCCGCAAAACTGGACAGCGATGAACAGTTTCGCAGGATATCAGGAAACATTGTTTTTCCCGGGTTCACCGCACCAAAGCTGGTTTGGTGTAAATCGAATGAGCCGGATGTATTCAGCAATACGGCCAAGGTTCTTTTGCCAAAGGATTACTTGCGCTTGTGGCTAACGGGCGAAGCGGTTTCAGAAATGTCAGATGCGGCTGGCACTGCATGGCTGGACACGGGAAAACGCGACTGGTCCGACGAGTTGCTGGCTGCGTCGAATATGAACCGTGACCAGATGCCGAGCCTTGTCGAAGGATCAGAAGTATCCGGTGACCTACGTGCAGAAATCGCATCCGAATTTGGGTTACCCGCCGGTATACCTGTCGCGGGTGGCGCAGGGGACAATGCGGCCTCGGCCGTAGGGGTGGGTGCCGTTCAGGCCGGCGCCGCGTTTGTTTCACTTGGCACGTCAGGCGTTCTTTTTGCTGCGAATGATGGGTATGCGCCTGACCCGGAAACGGCTCTGCATACGTTTTGTCACGCCCTGCCGGGGAAATGGCACCAGATGGGTGTGATCCTTGCGGCCTCTGACGCGTTGGCCTGGTATGGCCGTCTGGTCGGGCAAGACCCTGCATCCTTGACGACAGAGCTTGGTGCGCTGCAGTCGCCGGGCAGGACTTTGTTTTTGCCTTATCTCGGCGGTGAACGCACACCGCACAATGATGCGCAGGTTCGGGCGACATTCCTTGGACTGGAACATGCAACTGATCGGGCCGCTGCAACGCGCGCCGTCCTGGAAGGTGTTTCATTTGCTCTCCGCGACAGTCTTGAGGCCATGAAAGCGACAGGAACCCGCGTGCAGCAGGTATTGGCCGTTGGTGGCGGTGCGCGATCCGGCTATTGGCTCAGCGCGATTGCAACGGCACTGGACGTGCCTGTTGCCATTCCGGAAAAGGGTGATTTTGGCGCTGCCTTTGGT
>JBPCWT010000359.1:0-13018 GCA_051009255.1 Ruegeria sp.
CCAAGGTCGACGTGGACAGCAACCCAAACGCGGCCGCCGCGATGGGCGTGCGCGGCATTCCGGCGCTGTTCATCTTTAAGGACGGTCAGGTTGTTTCCAACCGGGCAGGGGCCGCACCCAAGGCGGCCCTGCAAAGCTGGATCGACGATTCGATCTGAGAACATCAAAGATCGGTATTCAGGGGCGCCTGTTTGGGCGCCTCTTTTGTATTCAGACAAACAAAAAGCCGCTCAGGTTATCTAGAGGCTTAATAATCAGATGATCACGGTGTGGGTCACATGCTTGCGATATCTTTTTGGGTCAGACCGATATCGTTCAACTGGTCGTCGCTCAAGCGCGACAGAATTTTGCGGGTCACGCGCGCTTCGTTCCATTCAACGACAGCGGCTTTGGCCGAGATGAAAGCGTCCACTACATGGAGAACGGTAGCTGCTCCGAGCGGCGCATGGATGTTTGCGGTGGTTGCCATTTGCGCATTCCTTCTAAACAGAAACAGCCGACCCATCGTCGGTTGTGAGCCTCATGTAGGATCATGGGCCCGGACTCACAATTGCTGGTTCGACAGTCCCGAATTGCGTTTGGTGCATATCTTTTGGGCAATTTCAGAACTGGTTGCGTCGCAGGTATCGTCAGCCCATAAACTGCAACAAGCATAACGGAGGCTTTCATGGCAGACAGCGACTTTCCCGGATGGCACGGCACAACGATCATCGGCGTCAAGAAAGGCGGCGAAATTGTCGTGGCTGGTGACGGGCAGGTCAGCCTGGGGCAGACCGTCATAAAGGGAACCGCACGCAAGGTGCGACGCCTGTCGCCCGGCGGGTTCGAGATTGTGGCCGGGTTCGCCGGATCGACGGCTGATGCCTTTACCCTGCTCGAACGGCTAGAGGCCAAGCTGGAGGCAACGCCGGGCCAATTGGCCCGAGCCTCTGTCGAACTGGCCAAGGACTGGCGCACGGACAAGTATCTGCAAAAGCTTGAGGCGATGTTGATCGTGACCGACGGTAAAGACCTGTTCGTGATTACCGGGGCAGGGGACGTATTGGAGCCAGAACATGACGTGGCCGCAATTGGTTCAGGCGGCAATTTTGCACTGGCCGCAGCGCGCGCGATGATGGACAGCGACAAAACGGCAGAACAGGTCGCCCGAGAGTCGATGGCAATAGCCGCCGATATCTGCGTTTACACCAACGGAAACCTGACGGTGGAAACCATCTCGTAACCACTCATGTCAAAAGCGCGGCAATCTCTTTGCCGCGCCAACGGCGATACATGCCAATAATCCCAAAGATCGCCGATGCAACCACAATGTAGTAAGGCAGTCGGATATCGATACTCATCAATCCGCCGCCAACCAACGACATGACGCCACCCGCCAGACAGAATACGGCGGTCGTTACCCCCATGACCCAGCCCTGATCACCTTCGGTAACGCTGGATGAAAACAGCCCAAGAAAGGTTGGATAAGCGATCCCGAACAGGAAATAGAACAGGAAAACGGGGAAATAGCTCAGCACCCCACTGGGGCTGAATGCGAAGGCCAGACCACAGACTACCATGACCACCAGCGACGTGAAAATGATCCTGTGTTTGCTGAAACGTTCCTGCGCCGGTTTCACAAGGAACGTGCTGGAAAACGCCAGCGCGACACCAATCGTCACCATCGCCATGCTGCCCCCCAGAACACCGTAGCCGAACGCGCTGGTCAGATAATTGTCAACGAACACATAGAACGTGACGTTCGCAATCATGAAAAACGAATAAACAGGCAGTATTTTCAGAACCGTCGGGTGGTTGCGAACGGCAAGCAGGCTGTCGGTAATGTCGCGCGGGCGAAAGACAAAAGGCACGCGCTCTGAACGGGTGTCCTTGAAAAAGAACAAGACCAGAAAGATTGCGATAAGCACAAGGATGAAGGCACCGTAGAAGGGTGTTTTCAGCGTTGCAATGCTGCCCAACAACGCTGCATCTGACAAGACGGCTCCGATGATCGGGCCGCCGACAAGGCCAAAACTAACACCGGTAACGATATAACCCATGTTGCGGTCGCGGTCTGCCGCGTCAGTGCTGCCGTCAATCATCGCCGCCTGCGCAATGGGTTGATTTCCCGCGGTAAAGCCCGTGATCGATCGCCCGATGATCAGCAACAAAAGACTGTTTAGGTACAGTGACATGATGGTAATCACGTACCCTGCCAGCGCCCCGCCAAGACAGATCAAAAGCGCGTTCTTACGCCCGATCGAATCCGACACTTTGGACACATAGACAACGCCCAGAAACCACGACAGAAAAAAGCATCCTATCACCAGGCCATAATAGAAATGGCGCTGCCCGTCCGGTGTCGCCGCCGGCAAAAACCCTGACTTGGTTTCCATGATCAGTGAATTGATGATGGGAAAGACCAGCCCCTGTCCGATCAGATCGACAAATACAACGAACAGCAATGTGATCTTGGCAATCTTGGTCATGAAAAACCTCTGAACTCAAAACCCCGGCAGTCTAGCAGAGCGGCAGGAATTCACCTAGCAGCAGGACAGACAGCGCCGCTTCAAAAGCGTTTGCAAACTGGAAATGGCGTTGTTAACCACCGCAGCCATAGAGATTACTTTGGTTGTTTTCGCGATTGCCGTGACTACCTATCCCGCACGGCACGCCGCCGACTGAAAGGACTGCCCCTTGACCGACCTGACCCCGCGCGAGATCGTTTCGGAACTGGATCGTTTCATCATCGGACAAAAAGACGCCAAGCGCGCCGTCGCCGTGGCGCTTCGCAACCGCTGGCGGCGCAAGCAGTTACCGGACGACATCCGCGACGAGGTGTATCCCAAGAACATTCTTATGATCGGGCCCACCGGCGTTGGCAAGACCGAGATCAGCCGCCGGTTGGCAAAGCTGGCTCGCGCCCCATTTATCAAGGTCGAGGCGACAAAGTTTACCGAGGTCGGATATGTTGGCCGTGACGTTGAACAGATCGTGCGCGACCTTGCGGATGCCGCGATAATCCAGACGCGCGAATACATGCGCGAAGACGTTAAGGCCAAAGCCTACAAGGCCGCCGAAGATCGGGTGATCGCAGCCATCGCTGGCGAAGATGCCCGTGAAGGAACGCGCGAGATGTTTCGCAAGAAACTCAAGTCAGGGGAGCTGGACGATACCGAAATCGAACTTGAACTGACGGACACAACCAGCCCCATGCCCATGTTCGATGTTCCCGGCCAGCCCGGTAGCCAGATGGGTATGATGAACCTGGGCGACATCTTTGGCAAAGCCTTCGGCGGCCGCACCGTCAAACGCAAGATGACCGTCGCAGAAAGCTATGACACGTTGATCGGGGAAGAGGCTGACAAGCTGCTGGACGATGAAACCGTAAACCGTTTGGCGCTGGATTCGGTTGAACAGAATGGCATCGTGTTTCTCGACGAGATTGACAAGGTGTGCGCCCGCTCTGACGCGCGTGGTGCGGATGTCAGCCGCGAAGGAGTACAGCGCGACCTGCTGCCCTTGATCGAAGGCACCACGGTTTCCACCAAGCACGGGCCGGTGAAAACCGACCACATCCTGTTCATCGCCTCGGGAGCTTTTCATATTGCCAAGCCTTCGGACCTGCTGCCCGAACTTCAGGGGCGTTTGCCGATCCGGGTGGAATTGCGGGCGCTTACCGAAGAAGACTTCGTGCGCATCCTGACCGAAACCGACAATGCGCTGACCCTGCAATATACGGCCCTTATGGGCACCGAAGAAGTGACCGTCGGATTCAGCGAAGACGGCATCGCGGCCCTTGCGCACATCGCGGCCGAAGTGAACCAGAGCGTGGAAAATATCGGTGCCCGGCGACTTTACACTGTAATGGAGCGCGTGTTCGAAGACCTGTCGTTTGCCGCCCCCGACAAGGCCGGCACTGAAATCACCATCGACGCGCAGTTCGTCAACGACAATCTGGGTGAGCTGAGCAAGTCAACGGACCTAAGCCGCTACGTTCTTTGATCTGACGGGATTGCCGACGTTTGCCGATAGTCAACTGTGGTGTTCTTGCCTCTGGACGCGGTTGGAAATTCAGATAGCGTGGCCCGAACGCAAACGGAGGCTGGGCCGCTGCGCTACCTGCTTATCACTTTTGCCGCAGTTCTGCTGACGGCCTGCACTGACCGGTCAGTTTCCGTAACGCTGCCCGAAGCGCTAGAAGTCGGCACGCCCGAGACTGTTTTTGCAGCCACTACAAGGGCGCAAGAGGCTGACGGGACATTTGGATTCCGCAGGGCCGACACGCTCAGCTTTCTTGAAATGACCGTTTCCATTCCGCCAACGCACACCCCCGGCAATCTGGATTTTTCATACGCTAATCCAAATCCACAGAAACAGTTTGTTTTGGCTGGCGTCACGGAACTCAACTCTCCTCAGCAGCTTGGTGGGCAACTTCGTGCCAGAAACGGTGGTCGTGCCGAAGAGGTCACGATTTTCGTACATGGCTACAACGCAACGCAAACCGAAACGGCATTTCGGGCCGCACAGCTTTCGCGCGACATCGGTATCCCGGGTTCAATCATGATCTATTCTTGGCCAAGTCGCGCCAAGGGAACTGGTTATGCCTATGATCTGGACAGTATGCTTTTTGCGCGCGACGGGCTGGAACAGACAATTCGTCAACTAAAGGCGCAGGGCGTCAAACGGATCATCCTGATCGCGCACTCCATGGGGTCCGCCCTGTCGATGGAAATGATGCGGCAGGCCGAAACCCGCGAGCCGGGATGGTCTGCCCGAAATCTGGAGGGTGTTATCCTGATCTCGCCTGATCTGGATGTGGATCTGTTTCGGTCACAGATGAACCGCATCAAGACACCGCCGGACCCTTTCGTCATCATGGTATCGCAAAAAGACAAGGCTCTAACCCTGTCGTCCCGGCTGAGGGGAACGGGTGACGGCGACAGGCTGGGCAGTATCAGTTCAATTGAAGAAGTCGCCGACTATCCAATCGAAGTTGTCGATACGACGGCATTCAGCAGTGACGCAAGTTCGTCCCACTTCGTTGCGGCTACATCCCCGGCCTTGCTTGCCATTCTCAAATCTCTTCGCCGCGTCAGCAGAACCTTTGGCCCGGAAAAATCCGGCGTCGATCTTTTGGTTCCCCCCGACATTCGAAATCAGGGCGGGGCAACCGAAATTGTGCTTTCCGAAGACGGTGAGGCACAGGTAAGCACACAGTGAAGTTTTTAAGAATTCGGGACTATCTGGTCCAAAACGCCTCGTGGCTGGGCGCGGGTGCACTGCTGACGTTTCTGTCCAGTTTTGGCCAGACCTTTTTCATTTCGATCTTTGCCGGCGAAATACGCGCCGAATACGGGCTGAGTCACGGGTCGTGGGGTGGCGTCTATTCGCTGGGAACGATGGTTTCAGCCGTGGTCATGATCTGGGCCGGGGGACTGACCGATGTTTTCCGCGTGCGCACCCTTGGGCCTGCGGTATTGATCGGACTTGGCGTGGCTGGGCTGGCCATGGCATTCAACACTTCGGTTCTGCTACTGCCCGTTGTGATTTTTCTATTGCGCCTGTTTGGGCAAGGTATGAGCAGCCATCTTGCCCTTGTTGCCATGACCAGATGGTTCACCGTGACACGGGGCCGGGCCCTGTCCATCGCGACACTGGGATTTGCGCTGGGCGAGGCGTTGTTGCCGTTGGCGTTTGTTGCGGCAATGGCCTTTTTCGATTGGCGTTTGCTTTGGGTAGTCGCCGCCGGGATCACGGTTTTGGGCGTCCCGGTACTGGTTCGGCTGTTAAGACAGGAACGAACACCGCAAAGCCTGGCACAGTCTTATTCATCAACTGGAATGGATGGTCGCCACTGGACCCGCCGGGAAACATTGCTCCATCCGCTGTTCTGGTTCATGGTCCCCGCGCTATTGGGTCCTTCGGCCTTTACAACCGCCTTTTTCTTTCATCAGGTTCACCTGTCCGAAATAAAGGGCTGGCAACATATTCAGCTTGTCGCCCTGTTTCCCGCCTTTACCCTGGTTTCGATGCTTTCAATGTTTGCGTCAGGCTGGGCGTTGGACAAATGGGGAACGGCCCGGATGATCCCGTTCTACCAGTTGCCGATGGTAGCGGGATTTTTCGTGTTTTCATCAGCCCTGTCAATCTCCGGCGCTTTGTTGGGCCTTTCATTTCTGGCGCTTTCGGTCGGCGCGAACAGCACACTGCCCAGCGCATTCTGGGCCGAGTTTTATGGCACGCGACATATCGGGGCGATCAAGGCCATGGCGACTGCCATTATGGTTTTGGGATCCGCCATCGGGCCGGGGCTGACGGGGGCGTTGATAGATTTTGGTGTGACGCTGGAGACGCAGTTCGTGTGGGTCGCGCTGTACTTTGTTCTTGTCTGCCTGTCTGCGTGGGTCGGCGTGACACGCGCCGCGCGCAATCTTTCGCGACCGCGACGCAGATAAACGTAATACGCGCCATCGCCACCATGGCTGACATGCGCGGTTGTAACCTGCAGAACGGCCTGCGCCAACGGGGGGATCGACAACCATTGCGGCACCTGGTTTCGCAGAACGCCGCGCGGCGTTGGGATCGGTCCCGGCTCGTCCCGGTCTTTGCCTTTGCCCGTAATCACAAGAACCAGTCGTTTGCCCGATGCCTGCGCGGACAGAATAAACCGGACCAATGCGGGGTGTGCCGTGTCGACGCGCATCCCGTGCAGGTCAATCCGGCCTTCGGGTTTCAGCTTGCCGCGCTTCATGCGGCCAAACGCCTTTCGGTCCATTTGCACAGGAACCGAGCGCAATTCCTCGCTGACCGATGGCTTCAGGTGATTGTTGACAGGCCGGGTACTGGCGGTCTGACCAACCTCGAACGCCTCGATCCGGGTCTTTGGCGTCTTTTTTGGTTTGGGCTTGGGCAACATTGTCGGGTGCACCGATTTTGGAACTTCGGGATGCAGCCTATCCGCCTGTCGCGCGACCTTCCGCCACAGCTCGATCTCGTCCACCGTCAACTTGCGCCGCGACATCAGTATTCATCCGGCAGCAGGGCGTAGGCGCGTTGGATCGGCAGCAACACGACCATACGGCCGGGGTCTTTCAACTGGCCCGCAGCCTGACCGGCCTCGTCGCCTGTGCCAAAAAAGATATCGGCCCTTTGCGCACCCTTGATGGCAGAGCCGGTGTCCTGTGCAACCATCAAGCGCTTGATTGGGTTCTTGCCATCTTTTTCAACCCAAACCGGCGCACCCAGCGGAGTAAAGGCCGGATCTGCCGCAATGGTGCGCATCGTGGTTACCGACCGGTTCATTGCGCCCAGCGGACCAAGCTCTGGCGCAACGCGGCTAACCTCGCGGAAAAAGACGTATGAAGGATTGTGAAACAGCAGCTCTGTCCCGCGTTCAGGGTTTCTTCGAACCCAGTTTCGGATCATTTGCGCGCTGACCTCGTGCGCGCCAAGTATACCGCGCCGCACAAGCTCTGCTCCAATCGAGCGATAGGGATGCCCATTCGCCCCGCCATATCCAACGCGCAATGCCCGTCCATCCGGCAACCGAATTCTGCCTGATCCCTGGATCTGCAGAAAAAACAACTCGACCGGGTCATCGACCCACGCGATTTCAAGCCCTCGGTTTTCCATTACGCCACTGCTCAGCAATTCGCGGCGGCTTAGCCAACGGCTGGTACCCCGGGCCTCGGGCGGCATTCGATAGATCGGGTACCGGAACTGGCCCGTTCTGGATGTGGAGCCCTCAAGCTCTGGCTCAAAATACCCGGTAAACAACGCATCATTACCGTCTTCGACCAAAACCGGCCTAAAGAACAATTCAAAAAATGACCGGGCAGCATCGCCGGAATAAGCTTGCGCCACACCGCAAAGGGCACGCCAATCCGGATCGTCCAGATCGCCGCAAGTGTTCAGGAAAACCGAAAGGGCCGCCCCGTGATCATCGGCGGCCCATCCATTCAGGTCGTCAAACGACAGGATTGTGCGCGTTACCTCTGCTTCGGCAGCGCTGGCGGTGGTCATAGCGCCCACCAATAATAGCGAGCGAAGCGCGGCAATCATGCGTCCGTTGCGACAAGCAGCCAGTTCGGATCGTCCGAGCCCATGACGCGCGCAAACGTCCAGCTGTCCTTTTGACGTTTGATCGAGTTGGGGCTGCCTTCGATAACATCGCCACCACGATCCCGCACGACCGAGGTCAACTCGCCCACAAATCGCATGGTGATTTCGGCCCTGCCCGTGTCCTTGTCGAATTGCGCGTCGGCCACTGACGTTTCGCGAACACCGACAAATTCGGCCTCGATTGTCAGGCCCTGATCTTCGCGTGCCGCGACGACCGAAACAAAGGTTTCAAAAACCTCTTCCGACAAGAAGGGCTGAATCTCGTCCAGATTTCCCCGCTCGAATCCCATGACGATCATTTCGTAGGCACCGCGTGCGCCCTGTACGAACTCGCCGACGGAAAAGCTGGGCTCGACCCGCTTCATCGCGGCCAGTGTTTGGGCCTGTTCGCTTTCTTCGGGTACGTGGTCCGTTATATCGTGATCCGGGCCGCCTTCGATTACCTCGAAATCCCGGCGTGACTTGTCACTCGCAGGTTGCTGCGGGACAGGTGGTTTTTCAAATCCTTCGCGGGTTCCCAAAACGCTTTTCAGGCGCAGGATCAGGAAAATGGCAATGCCAGCCAGCACCAATAGCTGGATCAGGGGTGAATTCATTTCGTCCTCTTTTCAGAACCGAGACTTTGTACATGTGGCCTCATGCCACTATGTAGGTGACAGTCGGGGGCAAGTCCACAGCCCGACATGTGCGAAAGGATAGCGCAAATGTACCTTTTCCTGGCTTTTTTGCTGGTTCCAATCATCGAAATCGCCCTGTTCATTCAAGTTGGCGGGCTGATTGGCCTTTGGCCGACACTTGCTATTGTAGTGCTGACAGCCTTTTTGGGCACGGTTTTGGTGCGGACACAAGGTCGCATCGCGCTGGGGCAGTTACAGCGCGCTTTTGCAGAACTGGATGACCCGTCTGAACCGCTGGCGCATGGGGCGATGATCCTGCTGTCAGGCGCGTTGCTGCTGACGCCGGGGTTTTTTACCGATGCGGTTGGATTTGCGCTGTTGGTTCCCGGTGTTCGCATTGCTGTCTTCCGGTATCTGCAGTCCAAGGTTACGGTCACCCACTTTCAGATGGGCGGTGGCACCGCTTATGGAAACCGGTCGGATCCCTTTACACAGGATGACGTTATCGATGGCGAATTTACCGAGGTTCGCCCACGCGACAAAGCGGAAAACCCGTCGAAATGGGTGGAAGGTCCGCACCGGCATTGAGGTACCGCGCCCAACTTGTTAAGCAGTGGCGATTTTCATTTCCGGAGTAGTTCCATGACCGAAGAAAGCGCTGCCGAAAACAAGGCGGCCACCCAAGCCCCACAGGTCCAGATGCGCGTTCTGGGGCAGTACATACGCGACATGTCGTTTGAAAATGTGATGGCGCAAAAAGGCGTTTCGGGCGACGTTCAGCCTGAGATCTCGGTACAGGTGAACCTGGACGCCAAAAAACGCCCTGCCGACCACCAGTACGAGGTTTCGATCAAGCTGAAACTGACGTCCAAGGCCAAAGGTCTGGAAGACGTTCTGTTCCTTTTCGAAATCGACTATTGCGGTCTGTTCCATGTAGATGGCGTTCCCGAGGATCAGATGCATCCGTTCCTGCTGATCGAATGCCCGCGTACGCTGTTCCCGTTCTTGCGCCGCATTGTCAGCGACGTGACACGCGACGGTGGCTACCCGCCCGTCAATCTGGACAACATCGATTTCGTATCGCTGTACCGAAACGAGCTGATGCGCCGCCAGGCGGATCAAGGGCAGAAATCCGAAGCATAAATCGTTGATCCGCGTCTGAAATCGTTCAGGCGCGGTTCCAAACGGCCTTGTCGCCAAGTTCCGACAAAAACTCTTCGTGCGCGGCGCGTTCATCGTCGGTTATTCGGGACGGCAACGGATTGGGTCTTGCAACGGGCCGCCATTCTTCGGTGCTGCCCGCGACGTTTACGGATGCCGCGGCGGACAGGCCGAAATCCGGCTGCCGCCCCCCGATCAGCTCCAGATACACTTCGGCCAGAATTTCCGAGTCGAGCAGCGCGCCGTGCAAAACGCGGTTTGAATTGTCTATGTTGAACCGGCGGCACAGCGCGTCAAGCGACGCGGGTGAGCCCGGAAACCGCCTGCGGGCGATGGCCAGTGTATCGGTCGCCTGATCCATCGGTATCGCGGGTAATCCCATCCAACCCAGTTCGGCATTCAAAAACTTCATGTCGAAAGACGCATTGTGAATTATCAGCTTTCCGTCGCCAACAAAATCGCGGAATGCCTGACCCACCTTGGCAAAAACCGGCTTGTCCTTCAGCGTGATCTGCCCCGATTCGGGCTGCTGCGGGGGGTCCAGAAGGTCAGGCCCGATTCCGTGCACGCCAAATGCCTCTGCCGGCATTGACCGTTCGGGGTTGATATAAACGTGATAGGTTTCACCCGTGGCAACGTGGTTCCACAATTCAACGGCGCCGATTTCAACAATCCGGTCGCCGCTTTCGGGGTCGAACCCGGTGGTTTCGGTATCGAGAACGATTTCACGCATTTGCCAGCCCCGCCCTGATCTGCCTGACAATATCCTGCACCTGTACGCGCGCATGGTCCAGCGTATCCGTGACAATTACGAAATCAGATCGGTCACATTTTTCTTCGTTCGGCATCTGCTTGCTGCGGATGTGTTCAAACTGCGCCTCTGTCATCGTTCCACGCTCTAACACACGCTGTTTTTGCTGCTCAGTTGAAGCCGAAACACAGGCCACGGCATCCATTGCCGCGTCGCCGCCGGTTTCAAACAGCAGTGGTATGTCGAATACCGTTATGTCGGCGTCTGTATTTTTTCGAAACTCTGTCCGGTCCGCAGCTACCAGCGGATGCACGATGGCTTCGATGGTTTTCAGCGCTCCTCGGTCTTCGGAAATGATCCGTTTCAATTCGTCCCGATTCACAGCACCGTCTTTGATCGCTGTCGGAAACGTCTTTTGCATTGGCGCCACCGCCGCGCCACCGCAAGAGTACAATCGGTGCACCGCAGCATCCGCATCCCATAATGCGCATCCTTCCTGAACGAACATCTGGGCCGTGGTGCTTTTGCCCATTCCGATTGATCCGGTCAGGCCAAGTGCAAAGCTCATGCCAGCGCCGCCGCGCGGGCCGTGTCATCAACTTCGGGCTTTGTTCCGAACCAACGCTCAAAACCCGGCACGGCCTGATGCAGCAGCATTCCCAGGCCATCCACTGTTGTGCATCCGGCCTCTTCCGCTTCTGCCAAAAGCCGCGTTTTTAACGGTGTGTAAACCAGATCCGTTACCACTGAACCCGGCTGCAGCCCATCCAGCGGCACACGCAGTTCCGGCTGTCCGGTCATACCCAGTGAGGTCGTATTCACAACAAGCTCTGCTTCTTCGATGACGTTTCCGGCCTGCACCCAATCAACGACGGTGATCCGCTGGCCAAAATCTTCTTTCAGATGATCCGCGCGGGTTCGCGTGCGGTTGGTCAACAGAATCTCTGGCACGCCAGAATCGGCCAGCGCTGAAATCACGGCCCGCGCCGCACCGCCTGCGCCAAACACAACTGCCGGACCATCCTGAGGATTCCAATCAGGTGCGCCGCCTTTTAGGTTTTCCAGAAATCCGTAACCGTCTGTATTGTCAGCGTGAATCGTTCCATCTGGCCGAAAAACCAATGTGTTTGCCGCACCGATTACCGATGCCCTGTCCGATGCCTTGTCCGCCAGCCGAAGCGCGGCCTCCTTATGAGGCACGGTGACATTCGCGCCAACGAAACCCGCCTTGGGCAATGTTCGCAGGACTTGTTCCAGATCAACTGGGGCGACATCCATCGGAATGTAGAACCCGGGCAAACCATAAGATTTGAGCCAATGACCATGCAGTTTCGGTGATCGCGAATGCGCGACGGGATGCCCAATCACCCCAGCCAGTGGAATGCGGTTTTCCGTCATTGATCAATCACCCCTCGCAGCGCCAGAAAATTGAGTAGTTCTAATAAAGGCATACCCAAAACGTTAAAATAGTCACCCTCGACGGCAGCAAACAATCGAATACCTTCTTCCTCCAGCTTATACGCGCCGACAGAATGCTGAATACTTTCCCAGTTCCGCGACACATAAGATTGCAAATATGCATCAGAACTGGCGCGCATCCGCAACCGAACCTGACCGACATGCCGCCAGATCGGTTCACCGTTTTCATAAACGACAGCTGCGGATAACAGCATGTGCCGCTTGCCGCGCATGGACTTCAATTGCGCCAGGGCGTCTTCGGCAGATTTGGGCTTGGACAGCAGCTGCCCTTCAAAGTCCAGCACCTGGTCACACCCCAAGACTATCGCGCCCGGATTCTTGTCGCTGACTTTGCGCGCCTTCAATTCGGCAAGCGCATCCGCGATGTCCCTTGGCGAAGCGCCCTCAGCGAGCAGAGATTGCTTGGCCGCGTCTTCGTCAACGCGGGCGATTTGCACCAAATATGGTATGCCTGCATTTTTCAGCATTTCAGCGCGGATCGCAGACCCGGATGCTAGGATGAGGGGGATAGACATGTGGAAAACCCCGTGAGCAATACAACAAGTGTTCCCGAACGGTTTGTATTGTTTTCCGGTTGACACGCAACCCTTGAGGTTTTGTCCGATAGTTGCGCGAGTCGCCCAGTTTCTGTCCATATGGGACAAGGATAACTTGCAGAGGCAGGATAAGTCGGGTTTTGGGAAATATCCGCCCAGTTATCCCCGTAAAAGCATTTCCATATCCGGCTTAATAATTTGATTTTAATATATTTTTTTGGATATCAACAGCGCGTAAAAATTCCACGGTCCCTTTTTCCACTTGGGGAAAACCAATGTGTAACAAAGTAATCCAAGGATTTTAGTACCCCAACAAAACCATCATCCTTTTTCTTTTCTTTCTTTTTTATTAGGGATGTCTTGTCCAATGG